>JAZNLC010000168.1:0-24660 GCA_045578895.1 Faecousia sp.
ATCGTTGTTGGGATCGATATAGCGCATGTAGTACCAGGAAGAACCGGCGGAGCCGGGCATGGTAGAGGTTTCCCGCAGACCCTTGATGCCGTTCTGGTCGTAGTGCTTCCACTCCTCGGCATTTTCCAGCGGTGCCTTACCGCCGCGGCCCTTATAGTCTTCCAGCACGGGCAGCACCAGAGGCAGCTCTTCATCGGGCAGGAATACGGTCTTTCCGTCTTCGGTATAGACGCAGGGAACGGGCTCGCCCCAGTAGCGCTGGCGGGCGAAGATCCACTCACGGAAGTGGTAATTGTTCTTGCGGCGGGCAACACCCATGCCCTCCAGCTTGGAAGTAATGGCTTCCTTGGCCTCTTCCACGGTCAGGCCGGTGAATTCCTCGGAATTGAGAAGACAGCAGCCCTTGCCCAGGTAGTCCTGCTTTTCAAAGGCGCATTCGGATACATCCCGGCCCTCGATGACCTGGATCATGGGGATATTGTGGGCAACGGCATACTCGAAGTCACGCTGGTCGTGGCTGGGAACGGCCATGACCGCGCCGGTGCCGTAACCCCCCAGCACGAAGTCGCCGATAAACACGGGCACTTCCTTGCCGTTGACGGGGTTGATGGCATACACGCCCTTGAGGGGGCAGCCGGTCTTGGTCTTGGTGGCATCGGTACGGTCGATCTCGCTCATGGCGGCAGCCGCCTTGATGTAGGCTTCCACCTCTTCCTTGTTTTCCACGCGGTCCATGAGGCCCTTGACGATCTTGCCGTCGGGGGCCAGCACCATGAAGGTGATGCCGTAGATGGTTTCGATGCAGGTGGTGTAGATGGAGAATTCACCGCCGCCTACCAGCTTGAAATCCACCTCCACACCGGTGGACTTGCCGATCCAGTTGCGCTGGATCTCCTTGGTGGATTCGGGCCAGTCGATCTCCTCGAGACCCTCCAGCAGCTTCTCAGCGAAGGCAGGCTGGTCAATGACCCACTGCATCATCATTCTCTTCTCAACGGGGTAGCCGCCGCGCTCGCTCTTGCCGTCGATGACTTCGTCATTGGCAAGGACAGTACCCAGGGCTTCGCACCAGTTGACGGGCATCTCGATGCGCTTGGCATAGCCTGCTTCCCACAGTTTCTTGAAGATCCACTGGGTCCACTTATAGAATCCCGGATCGGAGGTGGCGATGACCTTGGACCAGTCATAGTCAAAGCCCAGTTCCTTCAGCTGACCGGAGAAGGTTTCGATGTTCTTCTCAGTAAAGCCGGCGGGATGGTTGCCGGTATCCACCGCGTACTGCTCCGCGGGCAGGCCGAAGGAGTCATAGCCCATGGGGTGCAGAACATTGTAGCCCTGCATGCGCTTCATGCGGGACATGATATCGGTAGCGGTATAGCCTTCGGGATGGCCGGCATGCAGGCCAACACCGCTGGGATACGGGAACATATCCAAAACATAGTATTTGGGCTTGGAAAAATCCCACACATCGGTAGCAAAGGTCTTGTTTTCTTCCCAATACTTGTGCCACTTTTTCTCAATGGCAGAGTAATCATAGTTTGGCATTTCTTTTCACCTCATATACAAGCTCTTGTAGGGGGCGATGCCTACATCGACCCACGGGCGGATGTGGTCATCCGCCCCTACATGAAATTCCGGTTTTAGTCGGGCAGCAAGAGATTCTGCAGGTCTACGGCTTCGGCATCGGCCCACAGGCGCTCCAGGTCATAAAACTTCCGGGCCTCTTCGGTAAAGACATGGATCACCACGCTGCCGTAGTCCAGCAGCTCCCAGCTGTTGCCCCGGTGACCTTCCCGGCCCAGCATGGGCTCGCCCAGCTGATCCATGGAATACTCGGCATAATCGCACAGGGTCTTGACATGGGTATTGGAGGTACCGGTGCAGATCAGGAAATAGTCCGCAAGGCTGCTGACCTTGTCGATCTTCAGCAGCTTGATATCCATACCCTTCTTCTCGTCCAGTGCTTTGGTTACGGTAAGCGCTACCTCTTTCGCACTTTTCATAATATCTTCCTTTCCGTATCAGCAATCGCTGTTGTTTTCCAAATAATAAAGCGCATGCATGGATTCCGGAGAGATTTCCCTTCCCTGCTCAATGAGCACAGACAGAGTCATCCGAAGTCCCAGTTTCAGCGCCTGGGTAATATCCGTGTAAGCAAGCTGACGGAGCTTTTCCACACCCGGAAAATCCCGGTTCGGCTCCATATAGTCTGCCACGTAGATGATTTTTTCAAGCAGATTCATATCCGCTTTTCCGGTGGTATGGCAGCAGATGGCATCCACCACTGCCTGATTCTCTCCAAAGATTCTTTCCGCTACCAGACTGCCGGTCAGGGCGTGGAGGGTTTTGGGATTCTTTGTGGAAAAATCATCCAATATCCTACCATAGGCATGGCACAATGTCAATTGCAGCGGGCCGTCCAGCGCCTTGGTGATATCGTGCAGCAGCGCCGCCCGGGCAGCGTCCGTCTCATTGACTCCGTAAAGCCTTGCCAGCTCCACCGCAGTCTGCCGGCAGCCAAGCACATGCTTGACCCGGTTGGGTTTCAGCAGGCTAACGACTACTTGCTCCAAACGGTCTTCCGGCAGGTGGCGGTAGTTTTTAGCCGTACCGTAGAGGCCGTTCATTTGAATAAAAGCTTCCACCCGCTCGGGGATAAAATCCGACGCGCAGCGAAATACCAGCATTCTGCGCAGCTGCGTGGAGGAAATATCCGTCACAGGATTCTCCAGCAGGAATACTTCGCCGCCCATGGCTTCGATTTTCTCCTTTGCCCGCAGCATTTCCTCCTGCTCCGCTTTTTCCCCCCGGCGAAATACCGCCAGGGCGGTGCTTTTCAGGATCGATTCCGCTTCACGCCAATCCGGAAATTTGGGAAGCATATCCGATCCCATCAGCAGAAACAGCCTGGCCTGCGGGTGCTCTTCGCGAACCTGCGCCACCGTTTCATAGGTGTAGCTGGTGTCATCCCGCCTTAAGGCCATGTCCGAAACCTCGATGCCGGCCATATCCTGCGTCCCAAGGCGGAGCATTTCCAGCCTCTGCTCAGCCGTAGCAGAGTTTTCGGGCAGCTGCTTATGGGGCGCAAGCTTATCCGGGATCATCAGGACCCTGTCCAGCTTCAGCGCCTGCAGGGCATACTGCGCCCCCCGTAAGTGGCCCACATGGGTCGGATTGAATGTACCGCTGTAAATTCCGATTCGCTCCATAAGACATGCCCCCTGTCCCGGATTTTTCAGTTAGTCCTGTTCTTTGTTGCGCAGCTGCCGCTCCCGGTCCCGCTCAATGGCCTTTTCTATGGCCTGCTGGCGGAAATACTCGTTTCTCTGCTGGCGCTGCTGCTTGGCAGCTTCCCGGCGGGCCTGAGCGCCCTTGCGCACGGGGTTGGCCTTTGCCACAGAAACGGTCTTGCGCTTGGCGCGGCCGGTCTGATTGCGCTGCTCCTGCAGCTTTTCGCTGAAACGGTAGATCACAAACTTGGTGCCGATCACCGCCACACCTTCGGCGCCGGTGGCCTCACAGATGGCATCACTGGCTTCCCGGGGGGAAAGCAGCGCGCCCTCCAGCACCTTGCCCTTTACCAATTCTCTGGCGATCAGCTGATTTTCCACATCGGCGATCAGCGTGTCTGTAATGCCGCTTTTGCCAACGATCAGAGTGGTATCCAGGGTGTTGGCCTGGGCCCGCAGCTCCGCGCGCTCCTTACTTGTCAGCATAACCTGCCTCCTTCAACTTGTTGTAAAACACTTTCAGTGCGTTGCCCCGGTGGGATACCGCATTCTTATCCTCAGGGGCCATTTCTGCCGTAGACATGCCGGCAGGGGGATAGTAAAAAATAGGATCATATCCGAAGCCGTTTTCGCCCCGGGGCTCTCTGAGCAGCTCACCGTGGATCTCGCCCCGGGCCTGGATGGTCTCCCCTTCGGGGGTAACCATGGTGATGACGCAGACGAACTGCGCCTGACGCTGGCCGTCGGGTACATGCTCGGTATTTTTCAGCAGCAGCTGCAGCCGTCCCCAATCGTCCAGGGAATCGTCGAAGCCGTAGCGGGCAGAATACACACCCGGCTCGCCGTTCAGCGCGTCCACCGCAATGCCGGAATCGTCAGCCAGCGCGGGCAGGCCGGTAGCCTTCATCACCGCTTCCGCCTTCAGATAGGAATTTTCCTCGAAGGTAGTGCCGGTTTCTTCCACATCGATATTCACACCCAATTCCGATTGGAGCACAAGTTCCATATCGAATTGCTCTGTAATTTTACTGATTTCTACCAATTTGTGCTTGTTCTTGCTTGCCAGTACAACTTTCATAAACATACTCCTTTATATAGCACCGGCTGTGCGCTCATAATTGAAAATTGAAAGTTGAAAATTGAAAATTATTGTGTCGCCTTTGGCGACGATTTAGAATTTTGTGCCCGGCTTTCAAGTTTAAGTGTCATTGCGAGGCCCGTTAGGGCCGTGGCAATCTCCTGCCACCGCACCCCCGTAGGGCGGCCGCTTGCTGCCGCCACTCCCGCACCCCCGATCTTCTGATATTGACGACAGACAGTACCGGGAGATTGCCACGGTCGCTTTGCTCCCTCGCAATGACATGCGTTTTAAGAGGTGCGATGGAACGGGGCGTCGTAGGCGCCGCCCCCTACGAAATGCGGCATATGGCGGCAGCAAGCTGCCGCCCTACGGGGCATGGTAGTGGGGTAACTGGGCATATTTAAAATCATTTGCGAAGCAAATACAACAATTTTCAATTTTACATTTTCAATTTTCAATTGATTACAGCAGGGCCTCCACAAACGCTCTTGCCTCAAAGGGCATCAGATCGTCAGCCTGCTCGCCGACACCTACAAACTTCACGGGGATCTGCAAAGCATCCGCCACAGCGATGACGATGCCGCCCTTGGCGGTGCCGTCCAGCTTGGTCAGCGCCATGGCGGTGACACCGGCGATCTCCTTAAACTGCTTTGCCTGGATCAGGCCGTTCTGACCGGTGGTACCGTCCAGCACCAGCAGCACTTCTTTTGCCGCTTCGGGCAATTCCCGCTGGACGATACGGCTGATCTTATTCAGCTCGTTCATCAGATTGGTCTTGTTATGCAGGCGGCCGGCGGTGTCGATGAGGATCACATCCGCGTTTCTCGCCTTGGCTGCCTGGATGCCGTCAAATACCACGGAAGCGGGGTCCGCGCCTTCGTGCTGGCGCACGATGTCCGCGCCGCTTCTGCCTGCCCAGATTTCCAGCTGGTCTGCGGCAGCGGCCCGGAAGGTGTCGCCCGCGATCATCAGCACCTTCTTGCCCTCCTTGACTAGACGGGTGGCGATCTTGCCGATGGTAGTGGTCTTACCCACGCCGTTAACACCGATCACCAGTACCACAGACGGTGTGGTAGTCAAGTTCAGCCGGGCATCCCCCACGCTGACCATTTCCGTCAGAATATCCTTCAGGGCGTTTTTCGCGTCCTCGGTGGTCTTCAAATGCTGCTCCCGGACGGCCTTGCGGAGTCTTTCCGTTGCCTTCATGGAAGTCTCCACGCCCAAATCCGCCAGGATCAGGCTTTCTTCCAGCTCGTCGTAAAAATCATCATCGATCTCGCTGAAGCCGGAAAACACACCGCCCAGCGTATTGCTCAGCGCTTCTCTTGTTTTCGTCAGGCCAGCCTTGATCTTATCAAAAAAGCCCATTGCTATCTCCTTTTATTCTAAAATACCCAAATATTCTTCCATTTGGTTCAGATCCAGCCGCAGCAGCTTACTGATGCCCTGCTCCTGCATCGTCACGCCGTAAAGCACATCGGATGCTTCCATGGTACCGCGGCGGTGGGTAATGACGATAAACTGGGTCTTCTTGCTCAAACCCCGCAGGTAGGTGGCAAACCGTTCTACATTCCGGTCGTCCAGGGCCGCGTCGATCTCGTCGAGCATACAGAAGGGCGTAGGCCGTACCTTCAAAATCGCGAAGTACAGCGCGATGGCAACGAATGCCTTCTCGCCGCCGGACAGCAGTGTAATGGTCTTGACCTGCTTTCCGGGGGGCTGCACCCGGATCTCGATGCCGCAGGTCAGGGGCTCTTCCGGATTCTCCAGGATCAGCTGGCCCTTACCGCCGCCGAACATCTCTTCAAAGGTGATCCCGAAGTAATGATCCATCTTCTTAAACTCTTCCACGAAGATGCTGGTCATTTCCTGGGTAATATTGCGGATAATGCTTTCCAGCTCCCGCTTGGAGGTAAGCACATCGTCCCGCTGGGAAGCAAGATAGGTATAGCGCTCATTGACACGGGCGTACTCTTCGATGGCGCCCAGGTTGGGTGTTCCCAAGGCAGAGATCTTGCGCTTCAGCTCGCTGATACGGCGGTTACCGGCGGTGACGGATTCGATCTCGCCCCGTTTTTCACCGGCGGTACCGGGAGTCAGCTCATAGGAGTCCCACAGCTTGTCGATGATCTGCTTTTCTTCCATGGCGGTGGTGACCTTCTTCTGCTCCAGGAGGGCGCAGGCACGCTCCATGTTTACGATATCTTTGCTCTTCTCCTGGGCGGATCGCTCGGCACGGGTGCGGGAAGCTTCCGCTTCCATACGCTGCCGGAGGATCTGCTCCAGCTGCTGCCGCTGAGCCTGGGTCTCATCGGTGTTCTCCTGCTGGCGCTGCATCAATTGGTTGATCTCGTTTTCCAGGCGGGCATTGTCATCACGGATGATGCCGATCAAAGCCAGCTTCTTATCCCGGTCACCTTCCATAGCGCTGCGCAGCTGCCGCAGATCCAGGATATGGGCCTGGGCGGTAGCGCTTTCGGCTTCCAGAGCAGCTTCTCTGGTCTTCAATTGGGTCATCCGCTCGGTGATCTTTGCAGTCGCCTCAGCCGCTTCCGTCTGGCTGTCTTCCAAAGCGGCGATGCTGCTCCGGGTAGCTTCCAGCTGTACCGCAAATACCTGGATCTTTGCCTGCTGAGCGGCGAACCGGTCCCGGTCGCTGCGGCTTCTTTCTTCCAAAGCGTCCAGCTCCCGCTGAGCGGAATCCCGGGCATCGCAGATGGCCTGCAGCAGGATCTCATGCTGCTTGACCTTGCCGTCCAAAGTCAGCACCCGGTCCTCAGCGTCACGGAGCTGGTCAGCTGCCGCGGTCATTTGGAATTCCACCTGATCCACGGCCCGCTGCGCTTCCTGCAGCTCCGCTTCCAATGCCAGTTTCTTGTTTTCCAGTTCCTTTTCCTGGGCGCTGAGCTTTTCCAGCTCATTGGCCCGGGACAAAATACCCGCATCCCTGTTCACGCTGCCGCCGGTCATAGAGCCGCCGGGGTTGATCACCTGGCCGTCCAAAGTGACGATCTTAAACCGGTTGGCGTACTTCTTTGCCATGGACAATGCAGCATCGATGTCCTGGGCGATCACCGTACGGCCCAGCAGGTTTTCCACGATGCCACGGTAACGGCTGTCGCTCTTGATCAGGTCGGAGGCGATGCCAACAAAACCACGGCAGGCTTCCAAACCGTTTTCCTGCAGAGTCTTGCCCTTGATCACGGACAGCGGCAGGAAGGTGGCTCTGCCGCCACCGGTGCGCTTCAGATGGGCAATGGCCGCCTTGCCGTCCGCTTCGCTGTCCACAACGATCTGCTGCATGGCACCGCCCAGGGCGATCTCAATGGCCACCGTATAGGCATCCTCCGTGCGGATCAGCCGGGATACGGGGCCGTGGATATTGCGCAGGCTGCCCCGCTGGGCTTCCTGCATCACCAGCTTGACGGACTTCTGATAGCTCTCGAAGTCCTGCTCCATAGCGCGAAATACCCGCAATTTTGCCTGGACACCGTCCAGCTTGGCCACTACCTGCCGCAGGTCTTCCTGCAGGCCGTCCCGGCGCTGGGCGCGGGTCTTCTGCCGCAGGGAATAACCGGCAATGGTATTGTTGGCGGCAGTTACATCCTCCCGGGCACGGCGCAGCTCCCGGCGGCTTTGCCGCAGGGTTTCTTCCGCTTCCTGCTCACGGCCGCTGCCGGCTGCCAGGTCTTCTTTCAGCTGCTTTGCCCGCTGTTCGGTCTGCCCCAGGCCTTCTTCCAGACCTCTTGCATCCGCTTCACGGCCGGCGATATCCGCCGCCAGGGTGGTCTCCCGGGTGCGCAGCTCCAAAAACTGGCGGGTCATGCCCTGGGCATTGGCGGTCATAACCGCCAGCTCCTGCCGGGCAGAGAGAATGTCCTGCTGCACAGAGCGCAGTTCTTCCCCGATCCGTGCGATCCGGTCTTCCGTTTGCTTCATCTGCAGGCCGATGCCGCCGCTGCGGTCTTCCTGACCCAGCAGTTCTTCCTCAATACGGGCGATATTGGCGTTGTTGTTATCCACATTGCCCCGCAGCACGGCCATTTGGCCCTCCAGCTGCTGATGGGCGGATTCCAGCATATTGACCTTCTGACGGGCAGTATCCAGTTCGCCGTCCTTGGCCCGGAGCGTTTCCCCCAGATTTTCGCTGCGGGCGTAGAGGCTGTCCAGCTCGTCATGGGCCTGCCGCAGCACAAAGGATGCCGAAGTATAATCCTCTTCCGCCTTCTTTGCAGCGGCGGAAAGCTTTTCCAATTGCTCCAGCCACACGGCGATCTCCACGCCCTGCAGCTCTTCTTTCAGTTCCAGATACTTCTTGGCCTTTTCCGACTGCTCCTTCAAAGGCTCCAGCTGCATTTCCAGCTCCGACACCTTATCGCCGATGCGCAGCAGGTTATCCTCGGTGCGCTCCAATTTGCGTTCCGTCTCTTCCTTGCGGTGACGGTACTTGGAGATGCCGGCAGCCTCTTCGAAGATCTCACGGCGGTCAGCGCTCTTTAAAGACAGGATCTCATCAATGCGGCCCTGGCCGATATTGGAATAGCCCTCCCGTCCCAAACCGGTGTCCATAAACAGCCCATGGATATCCCGAAGTCTGGCGGACTGGCGGTTGATATAGTACTCGCTGTCACCGCTGCGGTAATAACGGCGGGTGACCATGACCTCGTCGGCATCATAGCTCAGTGCCCGGTCAGAGTTATCCAGGGTCAGGGTCGCTTCCGCGAAGCCAACAGCGGCACGCTTCTGGGTGCCGCCGAAGATCACGTCCTCCATCTTGGCACCGCGCAGCGTCTTGCTGCTCTGCTCACCCATAACCCAAAGGATCGCATCGGAAATATTCGATTTACCGGAGCCGTTGGGGCCGACGATGGCGGTAATGTCATCGCCGAACCGGATCAGCGTCTTATCCGGAAAGGACTTAAATCCCTGCACTTCCAAACTTTTTAAATACACGATAAAACCTCTTATGTGCTTTAGATATAAATAATCAATTTATTATACTTTAAAATAAAAGAAAATGCAAGGATTACTTCACTCGCGCGCGAAAAACAAGGGAGAAGAAGCTTTCTTCTTCCCCTCCCCCTCTATTGTTTGCGCGTGTGTTTGTTTTTGTAATTGTGGTTTGTCGCTGTGAATGTGGTTGCGGTTGTGGTTTGTGGTTGTAGTTTGTAGTTGGATACCAAGCGGTCCCTATTCCTCCAATTGGATCCCATTGGGATAATGGATCTCCTTCCAATCCTCGTAGCTGAGCGCCGTTTGATTTTTACTTTGGGCAGACTTGACATAGCTGGCATACTGGTTGCGGACTACGGTCCGGTTATACCGGTCAGTGTCACGGTCCACGCGATCCTTCAGCAGCGGCCACAGAACTTCCAGCGTTCCCGAAAGCTTCGGCTCTTCTCCCGTCATTCCGTAATGCATCATGCTTTCCAGCAGGTCGCCCTTTTCCTCCCGGCTCATTAGTTTCAGGCAGGGATAGATTTCAAAATACATCATGATTCCCGGTTTTCCCATAATACATACACTTCCTCTCCTGATTGCGGCGGATCGGTTCTTACCCGCCTTCGTTTTTATCGTTCGCATCTGTTTATTTTCGAACATATGTATTATAACACACTTTTTTTAAAAATGCAAATCGGCGCAAAAAACCGCCCGGAGAATTCCTCCGGGCGGTTCGTATGAAATTGGTTTTACTTCTTGATCTGGTTCAAAGCCAGGTTGATTTCCAGCTTGGTCTTCATGGACACAGCATCGCCGGCCATCTTCAAAGCATCGGAAAGGCGCATCATCCGCATGAAGCCCATCATTTCCTCGCTCATCTGACCCATGGAGGACATCATAGCGCTGCCTGCGCCACCGCCGCCGGCCATTGCCTGCATCATCTTGCCCAGCAGAGCGGAGGCTTCGGGATTGGCCATCAGGTCACCCATCTTGTCCTTGATGGAGAAGTAGCCCTTGGGATACTTAAAGGCCTTCTTGATAGCCACCAGCTCGGGATCGTCGAACCAGTTGGCGCCCACATTGCCCTCGGGCAGATCGTAGGAGTAGTCGTGCTCGGCAACACCGTTCAGCGTGACGGTGTTTGCCTTGACATCGCCTGCGTAAGCGGTGATCACGTTCTCGCCGTCGACTACGACATTTTCAAAGACGATCATGTGGTCCACAGCCTTCTTAGTGGCAACATCGTTGCCGTTGACCACCAGGGTGACCTCGTCACAGTTGGTGTAGACGATGACATTACGCTCAGCATCGGGGCCACGGTTGACGAAGCGGCCGCCGGATACGAAGACCATAGGCTCGGGATTCCACCATGCCTTATAGACATAGAAAGCGTCCTTCTTCTCCTTGCGGTCATAGGTCACCAGGCCCTTGTTGTTACGGCCCTGGATACCGCCTTCGTTACGGGCATCGGCAGCAAAGTCGAAGCAGTTCCACTGGTGGGTGGCCCACAGGTAGGGACGGGTCGCGAAGGTCTTCAGCATTTCCTGATGGTAGTAGTTTGCGTATTCCTCGGTGTAGTCGTGGTTTTCCGGCTCAGCGGTATGCCACTTTAGAATGTTTTCCGCGCCGTACTCGGAAACGCCCAGGCACTTGTCGGGATGCATGGCGTGGAACTTGTCCAGCCAGGGACCGTTGTCTTCCACATCGCCGCCGTACCAGCCGAAGTAGTGGTTATAAGAGACCACATCGGTGATGAAGTTATGCTCGGAATCCATGGGCGTCATGGAGACCTGAGCCATGGTGGTCAGGCGGCTGGGGTCCATGGATTTGGCCAGCTCGTGCAGATCCCGCAGGTTCTGACGCAGGTCTTCCCGGTCAGCGCCGATGAGGATCTCGTTGGAGATGCCCCAGAAGCAGATGGCGGGGTGGTTGTAGTTCTGGGCAACCAGCTCGGTCATCTGGGAAATGGTATTGTTGTAAGCTTCCTCGGAGGGATTGAACTGGGAAAAGAAGGGGATCTCAGCCCACAGAACGAAGCCGGCCTTGTCGCACAGGTCATAGAAATACTGGTCATGCTGATAGTGCGCCAGGCGGATGGTGTTAGCGCCCAGTTCCTTGATGATGGCTACATCCTCTTCGTGGTCAGCCTTGGAGATGGCCCAGCCCTTGTTCAGACGGTCCTGATGGCGGGCAACGCCCCGCAGAGGCACGTTCTTGCCGTTGAGCCAGAAGCCGGTATTGGGGCATACATGGAAGCTGCGGTAGCCGTAGGTCACATTGACGGTATCCTTCACTTCACCGTCAGCAACGATAGATGCTTCGCAGGTGTAGCAGTAAGGATCCGCCAGGCCGTCCCACAGATGGGGGTTCTTCACATCGATCAGCACATGGGTGTGAGCCAAAGCTTCGGTCTCGGCAGCGCCGACCACATTGCCGTCGCCATCCTTCAGCTCTACCTTGACGGTGCAGCCTTCGGCATTGACGGGGAACAGGTCCACGCGGGTCTTGCCCACATTGTGAGGTGTCACAAACACACCGTTGGTGCCGTCCAGCAGCAGGTCGAAGTGTGCCTCATCCACTTCGATGAAATTCACATCACGGTACAGACCGCCGTAGAAAGTAAAGTCAGCATTCTGGGGATAGATATCGGAAACAGCGTTGGTCACAACAACGGTCAGCACATTGCCCTCATGACGCAGTGCGGGCAGCTCATAACGGAAAGTGGAAAAACCGCCCTTGTGGGTGCCCAGTTCCCGGCCGTTGCAGTAAACGGTTGCCACATGGTTCGCGCCCTGGAACTCGATATACTGCTTCATGCCCTGGGTGGGGTTGGGCAGCTCGATGGTGTAGGTGCCGATGCCGCGCCAGTAGTCAGCACCGCCGTCCTGACCGTCCAGTGCGTTCCAGGTATGGGGCAGCGCAACGGCTGCTGCGGTTTCGCCCTGCTTTGCGAACAGAGCCTTTGTCAAAAGTGTTTTCACTCGCATATATGATAAATCTCCTTTCAAAATAGGCGTTTTGGATCCTTTTTCAAGTAAAAATTATACCATGGCAGAATTGGAGGGTCAAGCTGTCAGCAGGGGCGAATTGCCACATTTGTGACACCATCCCAGTAGAATTTTTGAGGGTTTCTTTGGTAGAAACGCACAAAGAGAAGGCGATACTCCCGCAGGTGTATCGCCTTCGCGCATGTTTGATCAATATTGACTGTGGCAGCGACCGCTGCAGCCTTTACAGCTGCCGCAGCTTCCCGAGCAGCTGCCGCCATCGGGGCAGCCGATACATTTTTGGCCTTTCTTTTTTGCCCGGATGATATACAGGGCAGCTCCGCCCAGGATCACAGTCAAAAGGAGAATCACGATCACATTTTCCATAGGCGACTCACTTCTTCCCGCTGAGGGCATACTCCGCCTTCAGCTTATTGTCAGAACGAACACACAGCCAAACCAAAACCGCAGCAAATGCAGCCACAAAGATCAGGCCGCCCAGGAATCCCGCGCCCAAAGCGCCGGTGGTGATGAGCGTGCCGATCTGGTAAACCAGGAAGCCAACGGAGAATCCGGTGCAAAGCTGCAGGGCAATACCGCCCCAGAACCACTTGCGGCTCTTGATCTCCGCATTCATCGCGCCCAGCGCGGCGAAGCAGGGCGGCGTAAAGAGATTGAACATCAGGTAAGCAAGGGCGGCCACCTTTGTAATGCCAAATACGGCTGCCACTTCGGTACCTGCGCCTTCCGCCATCTCCAGCGCTTCCGTATCGATCAGATTGGAAATACCGTAGCATACAGCCAGGGTTCCCACCACATTTTCCTTGGCAATAAAGCCGGTAACGGCAGCGGCAGCTAATTCCCATGCCTTGATGCCGATCACCGGCACCAGCGCCACCGCGATGGGTCCTGCAACGGATGCCAGAATGGAACCGCTTTCCGCGCCCTCTTCCACCAGCCGGAAGTGCCAGTCAAAGGACTGCATAATATACACGACCGCATTGCACAGCAGGATAATGGTACCGGCCTTCACGACGTAGGCCCAGCCACGGCTCAGCATGGACAAAGCGGCCCGCTTCAAAGAAGGCAGTTTATACTCGGGCAGCTCCATGATAAAGAAGGACTTGCGGTTCTTGTGGCCTGCGATCTGATTGACCAGCACAGCGCCCAGCAGGATCAAAGCAATGCCCACAAAATACATCAATGTGCCGACCCAGGAAGCGTCACCGAAGAAAGCACCTGCAAACAGAGCGATGACCGGCAGCTTCGCGCCGCAGGGCATGAAGGGTGCCAGCATGGCGGTGGCATTACGCTCACGCTCATTGCGGATGGTACGGGCAGCCATCACACCGGGGATCGCACAGCCGGTACCGATGACGAAGGGGATCACAGACTTGCCGGAAAGACCCACCTTCTTGAAGATCGGATCAAGAACCACAGTGGCACGGGCCATGTAGCCGCAGTCTTCCAGCAGAGCGATCAGGAAATACATGACCATAACCAGAGGCAGGAATCCGACAACAGCACTGACACCGCCAATGATGCCTTCCGTCAGCAATGCGACCAGGAAATCATTACCGCCTTCCAGCGCGCCGGCAACCCATTCCTTGAACATATCAATGACCGTCACCAAACCGGGGATGGAGAAACCGCCTGCGAATTCATAACCTTCCGCGATCCAAACGCCCAGCCATGCCTGGCTGATTTGGAATACCAGGAACATCACCACCGCAAAAATCGGCAAACCGGCCAAAGGATGCGTCAGGATTTCATCGATCTTATCCTGATAATTGATCTCCCTGGTGAGAACTTTCCGGGTCTCCACCCGGGAAACGATTCCATTGACAAAGGCAAACCGCTTGCGGTCCGCTTCCGTAACGGCTTTCTTGCTGGTCAGATCCACCGCACCCTGCGCATAAGGTGCCGTCTGCTCAGTACCAACCAATGTGGAAGCAGCCTTGATCACCTCTGCCAAGCCCTCCGCGCTTGTGGAGACCGTCTCGATCACAGGGCAGCCCAGCTTTTCAGAAAGGAGCTTCTCATCGATCTGCGTTTTCTTTTTCTCATTGATATCCGCCTTATTCAATGCTACAACCACGGGAATGCCCAGCTCCAAAAGCTGCGTGGTGAAGAAGAGGCTGCGGCTGAGATTGGTTGCGTCAACGATATTGATGATTGCATCCGGTCTTTCATTTTTTACATAGGCGCTGGTAATGCTCTCTTCAGCGGTAAAGGGTGACATGGAGTAAGCGCCGGGCAGGTCCACGGCGATGATCTCCCGGTCTGCAGCATACTGCTTCTTAACAGGTGCCTCCTTCTTGTCGACAGTAACACCGGCCCAGTTGCCCACCTTTTCATTCCGGCCGGTCAGGGCGTTGTACATGGTGGTCTTACCGCTGTTGGGATTACCCGCAAATGCAATTCTCATTACTTCTCCTCCTCGTTTTTTATCAGTTAGTTTTCGCTAACTGATACTCAAAAGCAAGCAGCGCATCTTTTGCGCTGCTGCAATCCTTACACAATAATAGCTTCCGCCAACTGATCGTCGATATTATAACGGCCATCCTTGATAGAAACCGTACAGCCCCCACGGCGGCGGGATACCACAGTAATGGGTTCGCCACTGTAGCAGCCCAAAGAAAACAGAAAGCTGTTCAATTCTTCGTCATCGGTCTCGATCCTCTGGATGATATACTCCTTGCCCTCTTGCGCAGTTTTCAAATTCATACCCATCACCTGATACCCTTTATTGATTAGCATATGCTAACCTTTCTTGCAAAATAGCGGTTAGCTATCGCTAACCAACCGAATTATACTACCATAGCTTCTGTTTGTCAATTCCTTTTTCCAGATTTTTCATATCCATGCGGTTACAGGATATGCAAAGGGAGGTGCGCACATCGCGCACCTCCCCTAAACAGATATGTTTGTATGCAGCTTTTCTGCAAACTCAAATTGGCATGGGAGGCAGCTCGTTCTCGTCCAAACCGTCATCCCGGGTTTCCTTTGGTTCTGTATCCATAGGTTCCGTATCTGTAGGCTGGGTATTTTCCGCAGGCTTCCCACTTGTACTACCGGAAGGGTTCTCACCCTGCGTCTGCTGAGGAATCGTTACAACAGGCAATTCATATTCGCCTTCGGTAGTTTCCGGTACAGACTCTGTTTCTGCGGTTTGGGTTTCCGAAGGTGCCGTCGTCTGTGTTGTCTGATTTGTTTGTTCCGTAGTGCTTACGGACGCACCGGTGGTTTCCTGCGGTACCGCCGCCGTTCCCTTATAGATGAGAAAACCAATTTCTCCCAGCAGTACCACTGCCAAAAGCACTGTAATTGCAATCAATATAATTTTCTTCATAATACATCCCAACATTCCGCGCAGAGGTCTTAGCCCCGCTCTACTTTTATGTGTTCAATCTCATCCATGACCTGCGCAGTTATGGCTTCCGCAGCCGTGGCTGCCGCAGGTATGACCCTCGCCACTGTGATCGTGATGGTCGCAGCGAACGCAGGGATTGTACATCAGATCACCCACCAGCAGCGCGGCAACCGCATCATCCGCGTCACCGCTGACACCGCCAAAGAGCCGGATACCGGCTTCTGCCAGCGCCATCTGGGCGCCGCCGCCGATCCCGCCGCAAATCAGCACATCCACACCCTGCTCCTTTAAAAAGCCGGCCAACGCGCCATGTCCGCTGCCGGCAGTCTCCACGATCCGGGCCGCGATGACGGTGCTGTCCGCCGCCTCATAGATCTTAAATGCCGGGGTGTGTCCGAAATGCTGAAAAATCAGACCATCGGCATAGGTAACCGCAATTTTCACACAAATACTCCCTTTCTTTGGCAGGCACATTCCCTGCCCTCTTGTTCACTTTCAGTATAGCACGGTCTGTCAAGTTTTTCCACCCTTTTCGCTTTTTCTTTCACAGGTGGTTCTCTTTGCGCTATACTGACAAAGACACGGCAGATATCGGTTCCCGGAGCAGGCAGTTCGCTCGTTACCGAAAACTCCGGGATAATCCGCAAGCATGAAAAGAAGGCCGCCGCGCGGCCTCCTTTTTTATTGGTTAAAGAAAACCACCGGCCGGTGGTTCCAAAAAGCTTTCGCTATGCCCAGTCCCGCCGTAGCGGAAAGCCTCCCTCTGATGAGGGAGGTGTCAAAAATCTATTTGATTTTTGACGGAGGGAGAGAAACAAGTAGAGAAAATTCTCTCCCTCAGTCAGCCTGTTCGGCTGACAGCCCCCTCGTCAGATGGGGCCTTGGGTGCGCGCATGACCGCATCTGCGGTAGTAGGGCAGAATACGTAAGCGAAAGATAATTCAATGAGCCTATAGGCTTGGCTGATATAAGGCCCCAAGGGGGCTGGTGCATACCACCGCACGGCCGGTGGTTATGATTTCACAAAACCGATCAACTGTTTCACGGATTCTTTCGCGTCACCCAGCATCAAAAGCACATTGTCCGCTTCGTACAGCGGATTCGGTACACCCGCGTAACCGGACTTGGTATCGAAGTTGCAGAATACCGCCATGGGCGCGTCTTCCACACTCAGCACCGGCATGCCGTAGATTGGCGTACCCTCTGCCGTATTGGCAGCAGGGTTGGTCACATCGTTGGCACCGATGACGATGGCAATATCGCAGGAAGCAAATTCTTCGTTGATGTCTTCCATCATATAGAGCTGATCGTAGTCGATATCCGCTTCACACAGCAGCACGCTCATATGTCCGGGCATACGGCCCGCCACGGGATGAATGGCAAATTTCACTTCCGCGCCGTTTCCCGCCAGCACGGATGCCAGTTTTGCCGCATCCTCCTGGGCCTGGGATAGGGCCATGCCGTAGCCGGGAACGATAATGACCTTCTTTGCGGTGCGCAGCACATCGCCCACGGTTTCCGGTGTCAGCTTTTCAGGCTCCGCTTCCGGCACTTCCGCAATCGTTTCCTTCACCGGAGCAGAGGCGCTGACGGTCGTTTTTCCGGTAAGAATGGCGACCAGCTTGCGGTTCATTGCCTTGCACATATCCTGGGTCAGCAGCAAGCCGGACGCGCCTACGATGCCGCCGATAACCACCAGCAGCGGCTCATTGATGGCCATACCCGCAATGCCGCCTGCCACACCGGACAGCGCGTTCAAAAGAGAGATGGTGATGGGCATATCCGCGCCGCCTACCCGCATCACGAATACAATGCCAAAGGCCAAGGAAGCAGCCGCCGTCAGGATCGCCCATGCGCCGCTGTGTACCGTTTGCAGCACAGCACCGGCAGCAAACAGGACCGCCAAAACAGCCATAACCGCGCTGTGGTTGGGTAAAGACCTGGGCTTGGAATCCAAAATTCTTGCCAGCTTACCGGCGGCTACCAGGCTTCCGGTCAGTGTCAGCGCGCCCACAGCCAACGCAATGCCTGCGGTAGCGCCCTCAAACATGGAAGCCGCGCCGTTGATGGCAGTGACCGCAGCCACCAATGCGGAAGCCGCGCCGCCCAGGCCGTTCAGCAGTGCGATGATCTGCGGCATAGAGATCATCTTCGCTTTGTATGCGCCGCAGATACCCACCACGGCACCCGCCGCCAAAGCAGCACAAACAGCCAGGTTCCGGGAGATATCCACTGCCCAGGAACGGGTCACAAATATCAAAGCCATTGCAAAAACCATAGCAACGGCAGAAAGTCCATTACCCTTGACGGAGGACTTCACCTTGCTCATCATATGAATGCCCAGCAGTACCGCTGTCACACAAATGCCGCAGAGAGTAAAGTAAAGATATTCATTCATCTTCCTTTTTCTCCCCCTTCTTTACAAAGCTGCTGAGCATCTTGTGGGTCAGGGCGAAGCCCCCGGCCACATTGACCATGGCCAGCACCGCGGCGATCAGCGCCAGGATCAGCGCCAATACCCCCTGGGACTCAAAGGCCGCTATGATCGCGCCCAATACGGTAATACCGGACAAGGCATTCATACCGGACATCAGTGGCGTATGGAGCAGCGCGGGAATGTTACGGATGATCACATACCCCAGCACCGCCGATACCACAAATAAAACAACCAACAGAATCGGGCTCATAATCAGCCTCCCATTGCCGCCAAAGCACCTGCGTGGACAACCTTGCCGTCCTTGGTGGTCATCATACCGCTGACGATGTCATCGCTTTCATCCAGATTCAGTGTACCGTCCTTGCACAGATATTTGACCAGGTTATACATATTGGCGGCATACATAAAGGTAGAAGAAGCTGCCAGCATGCCGGGGATATTCTTGATGCCTTCCAGGATAACACCGTGCTTTACATCCTTGACACCGGGGGTGGTGATGGCGCAGTTGCCGCCCTGGTCGATGGCGATATCCACGATAACGGAACCGGGCTTCATGGTCTTGACCATCTCTTCGGTGATCAGGATGGGAGCCAGGCGACCGGGAACCAGCGCGGAGAGGAATACGATATCCATATCGGGCAGCACCTTCGCGATGCGCTCCCGCTCCGCAGCCAGCACATCCTCGGGCAGCTCCATGGCATAGCCGCCCTGACCGATGGCCAGCGCCGGATCCACGCCGGACTCGATGACCTTCGCGCCCAGAGAGGTAGCCTGCTCAGCTGCCGCAGGACGGATATCGATGGCGTAGGTTTTAGCGCCCAGGCGCTTCGCGGTAGCCAGTGCCTGCAATCCGGCCACACCCACACCTGCAACCAGTGCGTTGCAAGGCTTGATCATACCGGCGGCGGTAGGCATCATGGGAATAAACTTTTCCAGATCGGAAGCAGCCATCAGAATACCCTTGTAGCCTGCGCAGGTACTCATGGAGGTCAGCGCGTCCATAGACTGGGCCCGGGAAATACGGGGCACGCCTTCGATGGCCATGCTGATGATACCGGCCTCCGCCATGTGCCTGACCATCTTGTGGTTGACGGGTGCGGCAGGATGGATAAAGGTGATCAGGTACTGGCCCTTATGCATCATATCCACCTCATGCTTGCCGGTCTGCTCATTGAACAGAGGCTCCTTGACCTTCAGGATCAGCTCTGCCCGGTCATAGACTTCCTGGGCGGTATCACACATCACGGCACCGGCAGCGGCATAATCCGCGTCGGCATGGAGCGCGCCTACACCGGCGCCTTTTTCAACCAGGACCGTATGACCGTCAGCAACATATTTCTTGACGGTATCCGGGGTAGCGGCCACACGGGCCTCTTCATGCATAATTTCCTTGGGAACACCGATAATCATAGTAAAACCTCCAGAAATATATTTTTTGCGGCATACCGCACAGATCACGGAATATGGGGGATCACGGGAGTCCCCTGCTTTACGGTCTCCAGCACCACGTAGGTTCTGGTCAGAGAAACGCCGGGGATCTGCTTGATATCGTTGAGCACTTTCGTCAGTTCCTCCGTAGAACCGACGCACACCCGGGCCATATAATCGAAGTCGCCGGTGATGTAAAAGCACTCCATCACGGCGCTGTGATCCCGCATCTGCTGGCAGAAGCTTTGATTGTACTTCGGATGCTCCAATCGTACGGAGATCAGCGCGTTGATATCGTAGCCTGCCAGCCGCTCATCGATTTGGGCAGTGTAACCCCGGATCAGTCCGGAAGCTTCCAGCTTCTTCATTCTCTCGATGACAGCCGACACGGAAAGATTCACTTTCGCGCCGATCTGGGAGGCATTCATACGGGCATCCTCCGTCAAACAGCGGATAATTCCAACATCAATTTTGTCCATTGCCCGACCTCCGTCCTTCGCTCAGAATCTTTTATTGAATTATAACAAACCGGCAGTTAGTTTTTCAATATCTTTATGCATTTTCAATAATCTTTTTTGTATTTTCTTATTTTACAATAATCTTTTCGGTTTATGATTCAAAATAATATTGTAGGGGCCGATGACCACATCGGCCCTGGCATACCATCCTTAGAGGGCCGATGTGGTCACCGTCCCCTACTGATATTTGCAGCAGTGCGCGATAACGTGTTTGTTATTTTGGAATAATCAAATCAATATCATAGCAATCATCGATCAGTGTATACTCCACTCCATACTTTTTAGCAAGGGTCAGCAGCTGCCGGTTATCCGCCAGCACACTTTCCATGGTACAATCCGAATCATCCAAGCGGGCTTCCACCACATTTGCATACCCTTGGATATCCGCAAAATGACCGCGAATATACCCTTCACTCATGATCAGCAGGCAATACCGGATCTGCTCCAAATACGTTTCTTCAAAATCCTTCTGCCAATCCATAGGGATATAGCAGCCTTCCACGATCAAATTCTGCCGGTTCTCAATAGCCGTCTTCACCATTTCCCGCACGATGGGCCACAGATAAGCGGTCAGCTCCCCGTCGTCGCTCATAGGTGTCAGCTGCGTGTTTCCGCTGCGGATTAACCCCATTTTTAAATGATCAATTGATAAATAAGGAAATTTATATTTTTCCAGCAGCTTTTGTGCAAGTGCTGTTTTGCCTGTATGCGATGCGCCTGTAATGAAAATAATCATTCCAATCATCCCTGCAAATTCAAGTTTCTAATGAATTATATCATATCTGATGCTGCAAGGGCATATGTATACCCCATATTTAGCATAATTCCAAGGACGGCAATTAGAGCGATGACTTTGTGCTTCATGAGAAAAACGTCCTTTACTTTGTTTCCTCTTGTTTTCATCAGGTCTAGTGTATTTTAAATATATAGCGGCAAAAATTCTGATAATCTCCAACGATCAGCTCGTTGTTATTGCCCCAGCGGACAACTTGCTCACTGTATTTATTGGGGTTTTCTCGTTTCAGCGCGATTACTTCATTGGTATCTCCCAAAAACACAAGGAACTGATAGACGCCGCTGTCATTTCTTAAAAGCAGCAGTTTTCGTCCATCCGGGGATTCCATTGATCCTTTGCCGTAATCTGCCTGACTGCACAGCTTAGCAAGGGCTTTTTCCTGCACATCGTATGCCCAAAGGACTTTTTGGGCATCAATGAATGTAATAAAGTTTTCCGTACAGCGATCCCTGCCCCGCATACCGGGAATAGGGATATCTTCACCGCTTGCTAAATCATACACATGAAATACCATTTCTTCATCCCGATACAGCATGTAGGACAAGTTTTCTTCCAAATCTGTCACCAGCACATCAGAGAGTATCTGTGTAACGGCATTGCTTTCAAAGTCGATACGCCATACAGCGCTTTTTGTTTTCATCTTGTTTGTGTATGTATGAAGTACAACACAGTCCGGTGTATAGCCTACATCATTTGGTGTGATACCAGGGAGCAGCGTTGCGACATCATACTGCTGCACCGTATGCTTCTCGAGGTCAAGATACTGCCAAAAAGTAGACCCGGTTCGCATAAGTAGTCCATGATCACCAACCCATTGCACGCTGTCAAAAGTCCGTCCTGCAATCAGATTCGCATCAAAATCAGCCAAAATATCTGTAAGAACTCCGGTTACTAAATCCACCAAGGCATAATAGCAGTAATACCGTTCGTCCTTATCCTTGGGAATCATTTGAAACCGCACAAGGCATTCGTGAACACCACGACTGGTATCTACCACATTTGCCATATTGTCGTCCCAGTTTTCGGCAGGAACATATGTCAACAGAAGTTGATCGTCATAAAGGACATATTCCAACTCCAGTAGAACCGAACGGCCAAACAAGGTGTACTGTTGAGAAAAAGATTGGCTCTCAAGCTTTTGCAGTTTGCCGTCTTCCATTAAATAAATATCGAAGTGATTTCCGTGACTGTACTTGGCATCTTCCTCAGAACGAGGAACCCAAAAGAACTGCCCATCAAAGGGTGTCCTGTTTTGGGTGGTTTCTACTGCTGTGTGAATGTAGCTGGCGCTGAAATGCTCGTTGCCATCAGCCTCTAAAACAAAGCTGCTGTCAGCATTGGAAGAGAATTGCGGAATCGCGTCAACTGCCTCAATATAGGTAATATTTTCTTCCTCAACAGCAAAAACAATAGGATTGGTTGTCTCCACGGTAGTTGCCTCTGTGGATTCTTCTGTAGCAATGATGGTGCTTTCGGTCGGTTGCAAAACTTCTGTTGTAGGCAGCAGTGCAGAGGGCGGCATATCTTGAATTGCTGCGCAGCCGTAAAAAAGCATGAGCATAATCAGCATGCTCAACAAGAATACTCTTTTCAAGAAATCTCCTCCTTCATAACGATTGTACCGCATCAGTGGGAATAATTACGGCCCCTCCTATGTGTTTATGCCGTTTCAGCTAGCTTTCACATTGGAACGAATCATGAGCACATGGTCGACTATTTCCAGTACCATGACATACTGGCATTCGTCATATTCACTTCTAAAATAAGTAACGCAGAAAGAATTACCCTCAACATCCACGGAAACAATATTGGGAATCACACCAAAGAAATCAGAGACCCATCGGTAGTAACATTGATTCTGCTGCCAGTAGTTGTCCATACGGTCCAAACCGACTTTCTTTGTGTCCTCAAAGCCGACGCCCAAATACTTTCTGAGCAGTTCATCCATTCTTTCTACCGGATAGCGCTGCGCATTGGTGACGGGTTTATTACTACCCCAACCATTGGCGAGAAGATAAGCACTTTCCTCATCTGTCAGAGGAAGTACACCCTGCTTCAAATCCGGGAATCCATTATAGAAGAAGGTATACAGATCAACATCTTTGGTGTCAGAGAATTCCGTGCCGGTAGCTGTACCGTAAAGGTTGAAATAAGTCGTACCTTTCATCAGATCCTGAAAGAATTTCTCCAAATAGTCTTCGGGCAAGGCAGTGTCCAGCTTTTGATATATAGCTACCAAATTGGAAAAAAACATCTCCTGGTTTTGGGGTATACGAACCGCCGCTACGAGCCCGAGTATTTATTTAGTGGCCTAGATGCGGCTCCAATGGCTATCACTCGAGCCACATCCCCAAATTTGTGGTGCTATAACTGGCCCGGGTGCGCTCCCACAAATGTCACATTTTGTCGAATTGATAAAGAGAGAAAACGGTGTTTGTCCTTATTTATTATCTTCATTGAAAAGAACATGAAGATAATCTTGCCTTCCGTCGATAATTCTGGCAACAGAGATGGCTTCACCGTCAATGCGGTAAAAAGCAATATGCTTCTCACAGATCAAATACCGCAAGTCACTTGTCTTGCCAATTTTGGCTTCCAGAGAGGTGCCCATTTGCGGATGCTGCTTCAGCTTTGAACAAGTGTCCAAAATCATTTTGGATATTCTTGTCGCCGCTTTCGGATTGCCAAGTGTTTTGCTGATATACTGACGCATCTCCTGTAGGTCCCGAATGGCTTCTGGCGTGTAGCGTACTGTCATGCATTGGCCTCCAGCAACTTATAGGCATCTTCTTCAGAAATCCAATCATTTTCAGACTTCACAGAATCCCAACCAGATTGAATTTCGGCCATCAGCCGTTGTATTGACTTGGATTTCAGATATTCTGCGTTTTCGGGGGAAAGCAAAAATGGAAGTCCTTTTGTATTAAGAGACTGTTGGATAAAGATATTAATAGCATCCGTAAGTGTTAGACCATAGGTAGCAAAAATAGATTCGGCCTGGGATTTCACCTCTGGATTGATCCGCATTTGAAAACTGCCGGTTTTAGGCGCTGTAACGGTATTTGAATTTTGCATGCTCATAATAATCATCCTCCTACGGATAGTATAACCCGCACACTCAAAATTGTCAATACAATGTCACTACAATTTCTTGCGTTCACAAAAAAGCAGACTTGCAAAATATGCAAGCCTGCTATGGTGGACTCGAGGAGATTCGTTTGCATTTGCTTCCTTGCTGAAAGCAAATAATTGTTCGGCTCGGTCCAGCCCTCGCCGGCGGCGCTCATCCGCGCCGCATTTTATTGTTCGATTCCTTCCTCAAGTCCACCAACAAAAACAGCCGCCCGAAGGCGGCGTTTTTATTGGTGGACTTGAAGGGATTCGAACCCTCGACCCCCACAATGCGAATGTGGTGCGCTCCCAACTGCGCTACAAGCCCATATCTCAATATTGAAATTATAGCGCTGATTTGCAGATTGTCAAGATTGCAAAATAAAAATAGCCGCCGTCAGATGACGGCGGCCTGTCGGATCAATCCTTTAACAGCTTCTCTGCCAGACACTCCGTAACAGCGGCACAGCGCTTAACGGCGATGGCCTCAAAGGAAGGATAATCCATCTCCGCAGAATCGTCGGCCTTATCGGAAATCGCACGGAGAATCACAAACGGCACTTGATTGCGCCATGCAGCATGGGCAATGGCAGCGCCCTCCATTTCAGTACAAATCGCGCCGGTGTTGGCGATGATCTTCTCCTTGATTGCTTTGCCGGCGATGAACTGGTCGCCGCTGGCCACGCGGCCCGTCTTAGTATGGCCGGGATTGACCTGCTCTGCAGCTTCAAAGGCCATGGAAGTCGGATCGTAGCCAT
>JAZNLC010000169.1:0-10030 GCA_045578895.1 Faecousia sp.
CCGGCATGGCGAAGGTGCCAGCCGGATCAATGTGGGTACCCTCCATGCCGGCAGCGGCAGAAATGTCATTGCTGACGAAGCGAAAATGGAACTGGAAATCCGGGGTGCTACCACCGAGATCAACGAATACATGACCCGTTACGCAACCCGGATCCTGGAAAATGCCGCGGATATGTTCGGCTGCAGCTGCGATATCAAGCTGATGGGCGCAGCAGAGGCCATGTGCAGCGACAAAGTCCTGGCAGACCGGGTAGCCGCCGTGGCAAAGCAGGTTTCTTTGAAACCTGTAGAGATCACCACAAACGGCGGCAGCGAGGACTACTCCTATATGATGAACCGGGTCCAGCAGCACGGCGGGCAGGCGGTCTTCTTCCGCAGTCTGACCGCGGTTTCCGGCACTTCCCACGGCCGGTACTATGATTTTGACGAATCCGTGATGCCCACGGCTGTCAAAATTTTCTGCTGCACCGCGGTGGATATTATGAAATAATCGCGCTTTTATTTTGAAACCGGCACACAATTCCGTGTGCCGGTTTTTAATTTTCAATAATTTATTATTGACATTCGATAATTTATGTGGTAATCTTTTCCTACAAGGAGGGATAATTATGAATTCTAAGCTTTCCGCGAAGTTTACCCTATGGTGCAGCCGGATCATTGCGCTGGCTGTGCTCGTGTTGATTTTTGTATTTCCAAGGCTTTTGGATTGGTACCAGGGTTTTCGTCCTTTGGGTCTGCACGGCGCTGCTGCTGTGTTCTTTGGCTTTTATTTGTGTGTGCCGGTGGTGCTGTATGCCCTCTGGTGTGTCGACCGGATCATTCTGAATTTGTTGAAAGAGGAGATCTTCGTTTTCGCCAATGTGCGCTATGTGCGGCGGATCCGCTGGTGCTGCGCTGGCGTCAGCTTCATCTGTATTCCTGCTGCTTTTTTCTATCAGCCCCTTGTCTTTATGGTGGTAATTATGGCGTTTTTGGCGCTGATCGTAAGCCTGGTCAAAAATATACTTGCCGCCGCCGTAGAGCTGCGGGAAGAAAACGACCTTACCATCTAAGGAGGCTGTCATGGCAATTATTGTAAATTTGGATGTGATGCTGGCCAAGCGGAAAATGAGCTCGCTGGAGCTTTGTAACCGCATCGGCCTGACCCCCGCCAATCTGTCTATTTTAAAGACCGGAAAGGCTAAGGCGGTGCGTTTCAGCACTTTGGAAGCCATTTGCCGGGAACTGCAGTGCCAGCCGGGGGATCTCTTGGAATTTAAGGAGGATTGACTTTATGGAACAATCTCAGCCGAATATGGGAAGGTCTTTCCCAATTGGAAAGCGGGAGTTGATCTTTGGCGGCATTCTTTTTGCTGCCTGTTTACTGCTGATCAACTGCCTTTTCTTCGGCGGCTTGAATTTAGGCTTTGCCATTGCCTACGGAGTGTGCGTACTGTGCAGCGGTGGTTATCTGCTGCATAGCGGCAACAAGCCCACCGCTTACAGCCTTTCGTTGCTGGTCCTGAGTATGGTGATCTGTGGGTCTTTGGCCCGGTCCGATGATGTGGCGGTCAAGTTTATTATGGCCTGCTTCCTTTTCGTCTCCACTAATTTGGGGCTTTCTATTCTGGCGGGGAAAAATTGTTTTCTTCCCGGCAGTGTCCGGGCCCTTGGAGATGCGTTTATCGCCTTTTTCGGCCTTGGTGTGGGAGAAATGCCTGCAACCTCCCGGGGCCTCAAGGAAGCCTTTCGCCGCAGTGGTAGTGTGGGGCAAAAAAGCAGTGCCATTCTTTTGGGATTGGGCATCGCCGTGCCGCTCCTTCTGATCGTTGTGCCGCTGCTGATCCAGGCGGATGCCGCCTTTGAAGGGTTGATCCGCTACCTGCCCCAATTCTCCGTCGGAGAATTCGTTGTGACCGCACTGTTTGGCTTTTGCCTTGCCTTTGTGTTGTTTTCCCGTAACACAGCCCTGCAGCATAAGCAGCGGCAACCTATGCCGGCAGTGTCCTATAAAGGGATGTCTCCTCTAACGGTCAACACCGTTCTGATCGCGATCTGCTTTGTTTACTGCGTTTATTTGGTAAGCCAGCTGGCCTACTTCACCGGCGGTTTTGCCGGTGCACTGCCGGCGGATTACACACTGGCCGAATATGCCCGCCGGGGTTTCTTTGAGATGGCATGGCTGTGCGCCATCAATTTGGGCATCATTGTTTTCTGCCTGTCGCTATGCAGGAAAGAAAGCGTCGCGCCCCTGCTTACCCGGATTCTGTGTCTGTTTGTGGGTGTTGTAACGCTGTTTTTGGTAGTAACTGCCAGCGCGAAAATGTTTCTGTACATCCAAAGCTACGGTTTGACCCGGCTGCGGGTGCTGACCCAGGTGGTGATGGTATTCTTCGGCATCGTAACAGGTTTGGTGTGTGTTTGGCTGTTTGTGCCAAAGCTGCCCTATATGAAAGCTGTGATCATCGCCGCCCTTGTCATTGGCGCGGCTGTCAGCTGGGCAGATGTAGATACTGTGGTAGCCGGCTATAACGTGGAACGCTACCTGTCAGGCACCACGGAAACGGTGGATGTCCATTACCTGAATAATCTGGGAAACAGTGCTGTCCCCTATATCCAAAAGCTGGCGCAGAAAGCACCGGATGCCGCCATCCGGGAGGATGCCCAATTAATTTTGGATCATTGGTGGGTTGCTGCTCCGGAGGATTTCCGCTCCTGGAATTATGTAAACCAAACAGCCGCAGAAATACTTCCGGATCCCCCCTTGGAGATCGCTGATTCCGATACGCTTTCCTAATAGAAACGCCACACAGCCGTAAGCTGTGTGGCGTTTGCTTATTCAAAGCACTCTTCGTAGATATCGTCCAAATTCCAGCGGTTTTTCGGTGCCGGCTCCCGGCGGATCCACTTGCCGTTGGTAAAATCCGGGAATGCCACAGGCATGGAACCCAAAGCAATGGATTGCTCAGAAAGGCAGGTCACCGCCATCCATGCGGCAACATCGTAAACATCGATGGGCGTGTTTTCACGATTCCGCACAGCGTCCAGGAACGCACGGATCACCAGGCTGTCCAAACCGCCGTGACCGCCCAGCAGATTGTCCTTATATTCCTTCCAAATAGGATGATCATACTGCTCGTAGTAGTCTTCCACGCGGTCCCAATAATGGCAATCATAGGGGTTTCCGGCAGGATCGATCTTCGTTTCGTCCCGGGACATTCCTTCGATATAGATACCGTTGACATCCTCCAGCCAAATACCCTTCGTACCCTGAACTCTGCCGTCGCGGGAATAGGGACGGGGCAGGGAAACGCTGTGGTGCAGGGTGATCACCTCACCCCCGGCGCACTTGATCACAGTGGTGATCATATCGCCCTGGTGGAAGGGCACATCGGGATAGCGATCTCCCTTGGCGGTCTGTTCCCGGCGCCAGCCGGGAATGGAAACGGACTTGGTTGCGGTAGAAGTCAAAGAAACAAACCGGTTGCCACGGTTGATCCGCAGGATCTTGGCGATGGGGCCCAGCTCATGGGTGGGGTACAGTTCACCGTTGCGGAAACGGTTGTGATATGCCCGCTCTTCGCCGGAATTTTCCATCTGCGCCAGGGTATTGCGCAGGTTATGCTCGTAACCGCCCTCACAATAGACCAGTTCGCCGAAGAGACCTTGGCGGACCATATTCATGACCATCAGTTCATTGCGGCCATAGCAGCAATTTTCCAGCATCATCACCGGGGTTTTGGTCCGCTCATAGGCATGGATCAGCTGCCACAGTTCATCCAAAGATGCGGCACCGCCTACTTCAATCGCCGCATATTTGCCGGCTTCCATGCAATCGGCAGCAATTTGCAGATGGGAGTTCCAGGAGGTGGGGATAAATACCGCTTCCAGCTCCTCCAGCTTCAGCATATCGTGATAATTGGTGAAGGTCTTGGGGGCAGGCTTTTCGTACTTTTTAAAGATATCCAAAATCTTTTCAATGCGCTTTTCCTGCAGATCACATACGGCGATCACTTCCATATCGTCCATCAGCAGAAATGCTGCCAGCAGCACTTCCGTCCGGACACCAAGACCTACGATACCGACTTTAACTGCTCTTTTCATTTTCTTCCTCCTCATCTTGGTTCTTTTACCAGCATAGGGGTCATTAAGGGTTTTCCGAATTCTTCTACGAACCGGGCGCATTTTACCAAAAAGGCATAGTAGATAGGGTAGCCGCTGTGGTAGAGTGTTTCGGTATTGGCCATACCCTTGGAGATGATCACATCGGCACTGTCCATAGCAGCCTTTGCTTCTTCGCTCAGCATAGAAAGCTCTGTTCCGCTGACCAAATTACCGTTGTCGATGACGGGGAAGGGGATTCCCACAATCTCGGCATCCTCCCGGGTAGCATCGTTGATAGTGTTGCCACCCCGGACACAGAAAGTGATCTCCAAATGGGGATAGGCTTCAAAAATCGCCTCGGCAAAGATCCGATCCATACCGATCTCACCGGCGTTGTCTGTCAAAAACAGAAGCTTTTTACCCTTTTGCAGATCTGCCTTCAGGCTTTCATAAACCTGCAGATCCAGCCTCATTTCAAACGCTTCCTTAAGCATCTGCTCCAGCTTTTCAAAGCTGACATTGCCCTGCAACGCGGAAAAGTCCAGATAGTTGCCTAAAATCGCAAGCTGCAATCCTGCAAATACCGGATCTTCCGCCTGGCGGACCATTGCCTGCAGCTTATCAAAGCGCTCCATGACGAAGCTGTTGGCCATCCGCTTTTCTTCTTCGTACTGATTATCTCCCAGACCGTAATGTTTTTGAAATAACTGCGCTACCTGCGGGCTGTACCAGGGGGAACTGACGCCTTCCGGAGCAGCCAGGTACATGCGCATCAGGTCCTTTCCAAAGGCGACCGCGGTGGCGCTGTCGCCCAAAGCCTGGGCCTTTTTCATATGGCGGTTAAAGTGGCACATCAGACATGCCGCGGAAATTGAAAGGCTCATACTCTCTTCCTTTACTGTTGATCCAAATGGTGCTGGATCCGATCAATGATCATATCCAGTGCCACATAATTCTTGCCGCCCTCGGGTACAATGAGGTTGGCATACTTTTTACTGGGTTCCACATATTTTTCGTGCATAGGCTTCACCGTCTGCTGATACTGGGTCAGTACCGATTCCAAAGTTCTGCCACGCTTGTTTACATCCCGCTTGATCCGGCGGCACAGCCGCACATCCGCGTCCGTATCCACGAAGATGCGGATATCCATCAGCTCCCGCAGGGCTTCATCCGCAAAGATCAGAATGCCTTCCACGATGATTACCGGGCGGGGCACGATCTGTATCACTTCGTCGCTGCGGTTATGTACCGTGTAGTCATATACGGGGCATTCGATTGCATGCCCCTGCTTTAACAGATCCAGATGCTTCGCCATCAGATCCGTTTCAAAAGCAGCCGGTTCATCGTAATTGATCAGGCACCGCTGCTCGTAAGTCAGCTCGTCATGGCGCTTGTAGTAATTATCGTGGCTGATCACCGTTACATGGTCACCGAATTTTTCCACTAGATTCTTCATCAGAGTCGTTTTACCGCTGCCGCTGCCGCCAGCAATACCGATTACCAGGATCTCGCTCATCTTTGCGCCTCCTTATTCCAATCCGGCCAGCAGCCGGGATAGTTTCAGCATTTGATCGCCGGGAAGACTGTTTTGGAAGATGACCTCGCCAGGCCCTTCATGCAGAAGCTCCCGGGCTGCCAAGGCTTCTTTCGTGACCTGTGCTGTGATCACCGCGCCGTCAAAGAGCACGGCGTCCTCACCCATAACCCGGCGAATGGCATTTTCCACAAAGGGGTAGTGGGTGCAGCCAAGTACCAATCCGTCCAGTTTTCCTTTATAGGGATCCAGAAATGTTCGCAGCAGTGCATCCGCTTCTGGAGAATCGTATTTTCCCGCTTCCACCAGATCCATCAGGCCGGGGGCGGGCAGAGGTGTGATCCGGCACTGCTTCTCGTACTTTGTCTTGCTGTCCAGAAAACGCTGCCCTTTCAATGTGGCTGGCGTTGCAAGCACACCCACATGCCCACCGGGAAATTGCCGTGCGGCCAAAGCCAGGGCAGGCTCGATACCAACAACGATCAGATCCGGATAAGCTTTCCGCAGTGCTTCCAGGGCGGCGGATGTGGCTGTATTGCAGGCGATGACCAGCGCCTTGATATCCTGCCGCACCAGCTTCTCTGCAACGGCCAGTGTCAAAGCCCGGATTTCTTCCACCGGACGGGTGCCATAGGGCGCGTTGGCGGAATCTCCAAAATAGAGATACCGCTCGTTGGGCAGCACTTTTTTAAGCTGCCGTAACACACTGATTCCGCCAACACCGGAGTCAAATACGCCGATATAGTTGTTGTGCTTACTCACAATGCCGACCCCCTCAAATTTTTTATTATTGTAGCAAATCCCGTCCGAAGTTGCAAGAAAAAAACCAGCGTACTGTTTGTACGCTGGTTTGATATTTACTTTGTGCCGAAAATACGGTCGCCAGCATCGCCCAGGCCGGGGATGATATACTTGTGGTCGTTCAGCTTTTCGTCCACTGCAGCCAGGTACAGATCCACATCGGGGTGGGCCTCCTGAATCACCTGCACGCCCTCGGGGCAGCCGATGATGTTCATCATGGTGATGTTGCGGCAGCCGTGTTTCTTCAGGAAATCGATGGCAGCCACAGCGCTGCCGCCGGTAGCCAGCATGGGGTCTACCACAAATACGTGGCGGTTAGCAATATCGTCAGGCAGCTTGCAGTAGTATTCCACAGGCATATGGGTCTCAGGATCCCGGTACAGGCCGATATGACCGATCTTTGCGGAGGGGATCAGGGCGACCATGGTGTCCACCATGCCCAGGCCTGCTCACAAAATGGGAACGATGGCCAGCTTCTTGCCTGCCAGCACACGGCACTTTGCGGTGGCAACAGGGGTTTCCACATCCACTTCTACCGTGGGCAGATTCCGGGTGGCCTCATAGCACATCAGGGCGGCAATCTCACCAACCAGCTCACGGAATTCCTTAACGCCGGTGTTCTTATCGCGCAAAATTGCCAGCTTATGCTGGATCAGAGGATGGTCCAAAACAGTTACATTTGCCATTTGTTTCTATCTCCTTTTCGTTATGTTTTCTCTTTTTCCAGGCGTTCCCGTTCTGCCTGGGACAATCTCAGATAATTGGGGGCCACTGCTGCCGCATCACCGGATTCTCCACGGTCGATCTTTTCTTTTGCCGCCAGCGCAACTCCCGCGGCCCGCTGGTGCATCCGGTGTTCCGGGGGGCAGACCAAATTAGGGATGCTCTCTGACAATGCATTATAGCACAAAATACTGCCGTCGCCAACCAAAAAAATCGGTTCTTCCAATTTTTCCAGATCCTTTGCCAAGTCGGCAAGGGCAATGGCCCGGTCATCACAGATCCGGTAGAGCGCACCCTTTTGTGCATGGAACAAAGCGTTGTAGACCTGGCTTCGCCGGGCATCCATCACAGGACAAACATAGCCCTGCCAAATGCCCATCTGCTTTGCCATCGCTTCCAGGATGGACACACCGTAGCAGGGAAGTTCTCCGCCCCAGGCAAAGCCCTTTGCCGCGGCTACGCCGATACGCACGCCGGTGAAGCTGCCGGGGCCGGCGGCTACCGCTACCGCGGTCACATCCTTTGGGGTGTAGCCGCAGCTTTTCAGCAGGTCTTCTGCCATGGTCAGCAGGGTTTGACTGTGGGTCAGGCCGGTATTCTGATAGCTTTCGCCCAGCAGCTTGTTTTCGTCCATCAACGCGGCAGAGCCTGCTTTGGCAGACGTTTCAAATGCTAAAATCAGCAAGCTCCGGCCCTCCTTCAATGGTGATCCGCCGGGATTCTTCTCCCAGCTTCTCGATGGTTACAATGATCGCGCCCTCCATGGCATCGGCAACATTTTCGCTCCATTCTACGGCGCACACACCGCCCCGGTCCAAGTAATCCTCCCAACCGATATCAAACAGGTCATCGGCACTGGCCAGACGGTACATATCAAAATGGAACAGGGGATATTTACCGGACAGGTATTCATTCACAATGGTATAGGTGGGGCTGGTGACGCTCTCCTTTGCGCCCAGACCGCAGGCAACGCCCCGGGTGAAGGCGGTCTTTCCGGCACCCAGGTCTCCCTGGTAAGCGATCACCGTGCCTGGTTTTAATTGTTTTCCCAAAGCAGCGCCGACTTTTTCCGTCTGCTCAGGGGAATGGGTAATCAATTCCATAGTCTGTCTTCCTTTATTGGGCGTTTTTCAGCTTCTCTGCCTGGTCAGCAGTGGCAAGGGCATCTACGATTTCATCGATGGCACCGTCCATGATGGCATCGATCTTGTAAAGGGTCAGGCCTATCCGGTGATCCGTCACACGGCCCTGGGGGAAATTATAGGTGCGGATGCGTTCGTTTCGCATGCCGGTGCCCACCTGGCTGCGGCGCATGCCCGTCACCTGGGACTCGATCCGCTCCTGCTCGATCTCATAAAGCTTGGATGCCAGCATCCGCATACATTTTTCCCGGTTCTGCACCTGGCTGCGCTCCTGCTGGCAGGCAACCACGATACCTGTGGGCTTATGGATCAGCCGCACCGCGGAGCTTGTCTTGTTGACATGCTGACCGCCGGCACCGGAGGCCCTATATACCTGCATTTCAATATCCGCAGGATTGATCTCTACGGAAGCTTCTTCCATCTCGGGCAGTACCGCTACCGTTGCGGTAGAGGTATGGACACGGCCGCCGGACTCGGTTTCGGGAACACGCTGCACCCGGTGCACACCGGATTCATACTTGAGTCTCGAATAAGCGCCCCGGCCGTTGACGATGAAGTCCGCTTCCTTCACGCCACCCAGCTCCGTATCGGAATAGTTCAGCAGTTCAATATGCCAACCCTTTTGGGCCGCGTACATGGAATACATGCGGAACAAGCTGTGGGCAAACAGCGCGCTTTCCTCACCGCCCACGCCGCCACGGATCTCTACGATGACGCTTTTATCGTCATTGGGGTCCTTCGGCAGCAGCAGGATCTGCAATTCCTTATACAAATTTTCTTTTTGGGCTTTGGCATCCTGGTAGGATTCCTGGCAGAAATCCTTCATTTCCGGGTCGCTCATCAGTTCTATGGCATCGGCCATATCCTGCTCTGCCTGCAGATACGCCCGGTAAGCTTCTACCACCGGCTCCAGATCATTTTTCTCCCGCAGCAGCGCGGCTGCCTTTTTTGGGTCACTGTAAAAATCAGGTTGTTCTGATTTGGCGCACAGCTCTTCATAGCGGCTTTCCACAGCCCGCAGTTTCTCCAGCATAGGGTCGCTCCTCGTTGCACATTTTTGATATTGTACCAATTTTTTTTAAAAAAGTAAAGCTTCCGAACAGACGCAATACAACTTCATATTCTCTTAATAAAATCTCACTTTTTTTCTTCATAATTATGATTTATGATAAAAGCACAAGATGAGTTTTTATCATTATTTCCTCTTTTCCTTTCCTATTTTTGTTGTAAGATCCGCAGAGTGATGATCTGCGGATCTTGCATTTTCTTCCAAAGAAAAATTTGAATAACCCGCCAGCTTTTGGGAACGCTATCCCAAGAGGTGACGGGTTTTGTTATTATCGTACATTCGCAGTGTCATTCTGTATCTGGTCCTCATTGCCACCATCCGGCTGATGGGCAAACGGCAGATCGGCCAAATGGAAGCATCTGAATTTGTGGTAACCATGCTGGTGGCCAATCTGGCATCCATTCCCATGCAGGACGGGGGGATTCCGCTGTTTTCCGGAATCGTGCCCATTCTGACAGTGCTGGGTATTGAACTGCTGCTTTCTGCCCTGTGCCTGCGCAGCATCCGGCTGCGCAGGGTGTTCTGCGGAAAGCCGGTGATCCTCATTGAAAACGGCCGCATTCTGCGGGAAAATTTAGAAAAGACCCGGGTTACCTTGGATGAGCTTTCCGGCCACCTGCGGGAAAAGGATGTGCTGGATCCCAGAGCCGTGCAGTATGCCATCCTGGAGACCAACGG
>JAZNLC010000170.1:0-6142 GCA_045578895.1 Faecousia sp.
CTGTGGTTCGACCCCCTGTTCCTGGTCGTCAAGGGCATGCAGGACAAGCAGATGGAAGTTCTGGAAGCCATCAAGATGTTCTCCGACAAGGGCCTGAAGTCCACCGGTGGTCTGTCCAACAACTCCAACGGCGCTCCCAAGCACGTCCGTCCCATCATGGACGCAACCCTGATGGCAATGTGCATGATGCAGGGTCTGACCTCCGCGATCGTCAACCCCAACGACCTGCGTCTGATGGAGACCATCAAGTCCTGCGACATCTTCAAGAACAACGTTCTGTACTCCGACTCCTACCTGGAGCTGTAATTTTAGAACCCGCCAAAGCCCCCCTTGCCTAAAGGGGGGTGGCTGCGAAAGCAGCCGGGGGGATTCTGTACCGTATATCCCCGCATTTTATGGCAGGGAGGGAATCTCCCTCCCTGCCATTTTGCATATTCTCCGAATTCCCCACACGCTCTCCCTTTGGGAGAGCTGTCAGCGAAGCTGACTGAGAGGGCAAAAGCACCTATTAAAATCGTATATCCAGTCCATTGGGCTTTATATAAACTAATAAAATTTGAATATAGCAGGAGGAACTAACCATGAGTGTATTGACCGATCTGATCTATGGCGGCAGCAATGCCGTGGCGGGCCTGACCGAAGGTGCCGTCAACGATGCCATCGCCAAGTACGGCGCTGACAAAGCCATCGCATTCCCCGATACCGCGTATTTCTTCCCCACCATCTATGCCGCAACCGGCGTCAAGGTCAAGACCTTGGGTGACCTGCCTGCTTGTGTGGGCGTTCTCAAGAGCCTCATTACGAACCAGGAAGATTTGGGCCAGGCCCTGAATGCCGGTCTTGCCACTGCTGTGGGCGCTGAGATCATCGAAGGCCTCAAGTACCTGAAAGCAGAGCCTTACGCCAACGAAACCGGCATCGGCTTCGTGCCCGACCCCATCATCCGCTCCCTGGGTGTTCCCCTGGTTACCGGCGATATCCCCGGTGTTGCCGTTGTACTGGGCAAGGCTGACAATGCAGCCGACGTAGTCAATGTAGTCAAGGACTACCAGAGTAAGGGCATCATGACCTTCCTGGTTGGCGAAGTCATCGACCAGTGCTTAGACGGCGGCGTCAAGATGGGCCTGGAGCTGCGCGTTATTCCTCTGGGCCATGATGTGACTTCCGTTATCCATGTCGTCACCGTGGCTGTCCGTGCGGCGCTGATCTTCGGCAACGTCCAGCCCGGCGACCTGGCTGGCCTGCTGGATTACACCAAAACCAGAGTTCCCGCCTTCGTCAATACCTTCGGCGCCATCGGCCCCGTAGAGGTTTCCGCAGGTGCCGGCGCTATCGCCCTGGGCTTCCCTGTGGTCGTGGATATCGACCTGGGCGAGAATCAGGTTCCCGGCGCGCTGGAAAGCGTTTGCGACCATGCCGAGACCGTGAAAAAGTCCCTGGAGCTGCGTAACATCAAGATCAAGGTCAAGGAGCTGCCCATCCCCGTAGCCTTTGCCGCCGCATTCGAAGGCGAAATTATCCGTAAGTCCGATATGCATGCCGAGTTCTACTCCGGCAAGAACCCCACCGCCGAGCTGGTGGTCATGAAGGAACTGAACGAGGTCGAAGACCATAAGATCACCATTATCGGCCCCGACATGGACGCGGGCAAGGAATTCGCCCTGGCCACCTTCGTAGAGGTGGCAGGCAAGAAGATGCAGGTGGACTTTGAAGCCGTTATCGAGCGGAAATTCCACGCATGGTTCAACTACATGGAAGGCGTGATGCACACCGGCCAGCGCAACCAGGTCCGTGTCCGCGTCAGCAACGCAGCCTTCGAAAACGGCCTGCGGCTGAACCATTTCGCTGAGGTTCTGTATACCATGATCATGGACGAGTTCGATGCCGTTGTGGATAAGTGCCAGGTCACTTTGATCACCGATCCCGTAGAGGCCGCTGCTTTCCGTGACGAGGTAGCCATCCCCCGTTATAATGCCCGTGACGACCGCCTGGCTTCCATGACCGACGAAGCTGTCGACCGTTACTACACCTGCATCCTCTGCCAGTCCTTCGCTCCCGCCCACTGCTGCGTGGTCACTCCCGAGCGTCTGGGTCTGTGCGGCGCCGTTTCCTGGCTGGATGCCAAGGCTACCAACGAGCTGGATCCCAACGGCCCCTGCCAGCCCATCTTCAAGGAAGGCTGCCGTGACGAGCGCACCGGCCGCTTCGACTCTGTTGACCAGGCCATCAACGATGCCACCCACGGCGCAGTGGAAACCGTTACATTGTACTCCATCCTGGAAGATCCCATGACGAGCTGCGGCTGCTTCGAGTGCATCTGCGGTATCGAAGCCGTTTCCTCCGGTGTCGTGGTGGTCAACCGTGAATTCAAGGGCATGACTCCCGCCGGCATGACCTTCGGCGAACTGGCTTCCTGCACCGGCGGCGGTGTCCAGACTCCCGGCTTCATGGGTCACGGCCGTCACTTCATCTCCTCCAAGAAGTTCCTCTACGCTGAAGGCGGCATTCAGAGAATCGTATGGATGCCCAAGGAGCTGAAGGACGATGTGGCTGACCGCCTGAACGCCACCGCCAAGGAGCTTTACGGCATCGAAAACTTCGTCGATTACATCGCCGACGAGACCGTCACCTGCGACGCAGAGGAGCTGTACGGCTGGCTCACCGAGAAGAACCACCCCGTCCTCTCCCTGGAACCTCTCATGTAAGCGGCCAGCGGCCGCAGCCAATGCGTGCCAAGTGCGCTGCTGATCGTTACTGCCCTAACCCGCTCGGTATCGTTTTTGCGGATTAGGATGGACAAGAATTAAGAGAAAAGATAACCATGGGGCATCTGTCCCCATGGTTATCCGTAAATTTCCCGAAAGGAATCCCACCTATGAAAGTCACCTTCCAAATCGAAAACGGAAATCCTGTGGTCATCGAGGGCAACCCCGGTGACAATCTTTTGGAGCTTGCGAGACGTGCCAATGTGGCCATCGACGCGCCCTGCTCCGGCAACGGCTCCTGCGGCAAGTGCCGCGTGCAGCTGTTAGACGGCGAGCTGGAGACCATTCCCTCCCGCCATATTTCCGAAGAAGAATATTCCCAGGGCTGGCGCCTTTCCTGCAACTGTAAAGTTGTGGGGGATGTGACCGTCCTGGTTCCCGATATCGCTTCCGCCTACCAGTCCCGTATGAAGACCGCCGACCTCTCTTCTCCCAAGGAGATCGCCATCTTCACCGCCTGCCAGGAAGACCTCCAGGCCGCCGGCATCGCCTTCGAAAACAACTGCCGCGCCCTGGTGCTGACCATGGCAGAGCCTACCCTCGACGATACCATGCCCGACAACGAGCGGCTCACCTGGGCCATCCAGGCGGAAACCGGCGCTGAAAAGGTCATCATTCCCTACACCGTCATGGCAAAGCTTGCCCATGTGCTGCGTGTTAATAACTTTACCGTCTGTGTCAAGGGTGAACTGGAGGAAAATACCTTCACCTGCATGGATATCACCGCCCCTGATGACACCGCCATCGTCGGCTGCGCCATCGACATCGGCACCACCACCGTCACCATGGTGCTGTGCGACCTGGTGAGCGGCAAGCTGCTGGCAAAAGGCTCTTCCGGCAACGGCCAGATCCGCTACGGCGCGGATGTTATCAACCGCATCATCGAGTCTACCCGCCCCGGCGGACGGAAAAAGCTCCAGGATGCCATTCTAAAAGAGACCCTGAACCCCATTATCGCCAACCTCTGCAAGACCGCCGGTATCGATTGCCCCGCGATTCTGCGCCTTTGCATCGGCGCGAATACCACCATGAACCATCTTTTGCTGGGCGTGGATGCCGACAGCGTCCGCATGGAACCTTATATCCCCAGCTTCTTTTCCTGGGACGGCCTCAAGGCCGGCGACCTGAAGCTCCCCGCCAACCCTTTGGCAAAGGTCATCATCGCCCCCAACATCGGCTCTTATGTAGGCGGCGATATCACCGCCGGTACTTTGGCCGCTTCCTTCTGGAATAAAGAAGAAATGAGCCTGTTCATCGACCTGGGCACCAACGGCGAGCTGGTATTCGGCAACAGCGACTTTTTGATGAGCTGCGCCTGCTCTGCAGGCCCTGCCTTTGAAGGCGGCGATATTTCCTGCGGTATGCGCGCCACCGACGGCGCTGTTGAAGCCTGCGTAATCGATGAAGCCACCATGGAACCCACCCTCACCGTTGTCGGCGAAGAGGGCCAAAAGGTGGTGGGTATCTGCGGCAGCGGCATCATCGATATCATCGCGGAGCTGCAGCGCACCAAGATCATCAATGCCCGTGGCCTCTTTGTACGGGAGGGCGACCGTGTCCGCCGTGACCGGTACGGCATGGGCCGTTATGTGATCGCCTTTGAAAACGAATCCGAGACCGGCCGGGAAGTTTCCATCAATGAGGTGGATATCGACAACTTCATCCGCGCCAAGGGCGCCATCTATTCCGCCATCGATACCATGCTCTCTTCCGTAGATATGCCCGTGGAAGCCATTGAGACCGTCTATGTCGCCGGCGGCATCGGCAGCGGCATCAATATGAAAAATGCCGTCCGCATCGGCATGTTCCCGGATGTGGAGCTGGAAAAATATAAGTACATCGGCAACTCCTCTCTGACCGGCGCTTACGCCATGACCGTCAGCACCGAAGCAGAGGCGAAATGCGCTGAGCTGGCAGCCAACATGACCTATCTGGAGCTTTCCACCTATCCCGGCTATATGGACAGCTTTGTGGCCGCCTGCTTCCTGCCCCATACCGACTCCTGGCGCTTCCCCTCTGCGATGCAGTAAAAAGGAAAAAGCCCCCCTTGCCTAAAGGGACGCGTTGACCCGCGCTGCCGGTGGCAGATAAAGCGGGTCATAAGCGGGTGCAGCGGTCAAAATTTCGTGAGCGGATGGTGAACAAGGAATTTTGGGCACCGCAAACGGAGGTGCCCCGAAGGGGCGAGGGCAAATTAGCTTGCGACAACTTAAAGCCCCCCTTGCCTAAAGGGGGGTGCCCCGTAGGGGCGGGGGGATACAAAACGATGAAAACAAGAAAACACAACCCCAACCTAACCGCAAATGCCAAAACCCTCCGCAAGAATATGACCAAAGAAGAGCGCCATCTATGGTACGATTTTCTAAAAGACTATCCCGTGCGCTGTCTTCGGCAAAAAGTAATCGACAACTACATTGTTGACTTCTATTGCCACAGAGCAAGGCTGATCATTGAACTAGACGGTTCTCAGCACTATGAGGAAAAAGGCCAGCTCTATGATTCTATTCGCACACAGCATTTGGAAGAACATGCCCTGCTGGTAATCAGGATTCCGAATAATGCTATAAATGAAAATTTTCGCGGTGTATGTGAATATATTGATATGATGATAATGCAGAGAATCCCCCAGTCAGCTTCGCTGACAGCCCCCTTTAGGCAAGGGGGCCTTGCGGATTCCGCTGAGGAGTAAGAATATGCAAATCGAGAACAACAAAGAAGAAGTTCCTTTTTCCTACTATGCGGAAGCTTTTTCCAAGGCCGACCCGGCGGAGATCACTACCCGCCTGGGTGTTCCCTTTGAAAACGGCGCCTTCAAGCTGACCCTTTTGGGCAGAGAATATGAGATAACCCATCCGGCTGCTGAGGTCAAGCCCCCCTTGCCTAAAGGGGGGTGCCCCGAAGGGGCGGGGGGATACAATATTCCGCTTCCCGTCCAGACCTTCCTCCTTCGCTACCTGCTGGAAGCCAAAACCGTGGCGTGGAGCGGCGATTGGAAGACCTTCCGGGAAATGCCCTGGGGCGAGCTGTACATCAAGCCCTATACCGGCCGGGTGCTGACCCGTGCCGCCTTCACCTTCGGCACAAGGGTGGAAAAATTCCGTGCCGCCTGCGAAAAGCTGGGCGCTGCCCCGCTCAAGCACGGCGACGCCGGTTTTGAGTTCGACTTCATCGGCGGCTACAAAATGCGCATCCTGGTCTGGGCGGCGGACGAAGAATTCCCCCCCAATGCCCAGGTGCTGTACTCCGATAACTTTGCCGACGGCTTCGCCGCGGAGGACCGTGTGGTGGCCGGCGACATTCTGATCTCCCACATCAAAGCCGCAATGTAAATTACGGAAAGGAGACCTCCCTATGGGTAAATTCCTGATCAAGAAAGT
>JAZNLC010000171.1:0-21518 GCA_045578895.1 Faecousia sp.
AGTGGGGAATGCCCACTCTCGCCCACAAAAGGCGCAGATAGTCATAAACTTCCGTCACCGTGCCGACGGTAGACCGGGGATTCTTGGTAGTCGTCTTTTGGTCGATGGAAATAGCGGGAGAAAGGCCGTCGATGGAATCCACATCGGGCTTATCCATCTGCCCCAAAAACTGTCTGGCATAGGAAGAAAGGCTTTCCACATACCGCCGCTGTCCCTCCGCATAGATTGTATCAAAGGCCAGGCTGGATTTACCGGAACCGGAAAGGCCTGTGAACACCACCAGCTTGTCTCTCGGAATGGTCAGATCCACATTTTTCAGATTGTTTTCTCTTGCGCCCTGGATCACGATCTTATCGTTCATAAGCTGCTCCTGTATAAAATGTATTATTCTTTAGTTTACCACAGATCTTCCTATTTCACAAGAGGAATTTCAAACAAAATTTCGCTTTTGTCTTTCTGTCTGTTTTTTCGATACTGCTGCTTCCTTGCTGATTCAGCCGGATATTCCGCAGAATTTATCTCGGCTACCGGTTGCATTTTGGGCCATATTAATGATATAATACAAAATTAGGAATAAGAAAAATCGAATCCCTTCGGAGTGTTTTGAAAAATGAACGAAACTTGGTTAATTGTCGGCCTGGGCAATCCCGGCAAAGACTACACCCGTACCCGCCATAACTGCGGTTTTCGGGCGCTGGACATTTTGGCTGAAAAGCTCAGCTGCAAAGTCGACAAAGGAAAATTTCAGGGTCTTTACGGACAATGCAATTATCAGGGCAAAAAGCTTCTGCTTTTAAAGCCACAGACTTACATGAATCTCTCCGGCAAATCCGTCCTGCAGCTCAGTGCTTATTTTCATGTACCGCCCCAGCGGATCATCGTAATGTTTGATGACATCTCGCTGGTTCCCGGCAGGCTGCGCATCCGCGCTGAAGGCTCCGCCGGCGGTCACAACGGCATCAAATCCATCATTCAGGAATTGGGCAGTCAGGATTTCCCCAGAGTGAAGATCGGTGTAGGCGCAAAACCGAATCCCGAATATGATTTAGCGGATTGGGTGCTTTCCACCTTCAGCGCTTCCGAGGAAAAAGCCCTGGGTCCCGCCCTTGAGCGGGCAGCGGATGCCGCCCTGTGTATCATTGACAAGGGCGTGCCGGAAGCATCCAACCGTTTTAACGGTCTTTAAATCGAATCCACACGGAAAGGGGGGTACCATCTTCCCTTTCCGCGTTGTGGCGTGGAGGCAAAATATGGATAAGCTTTTAACTTTTCTAAAGTCCATACCGGAATACAGTCTTTTACTAAAGTCTGTGCAAAACAGTCAGGCCGCTGCCGTTACGGGCATCGGCCAGCTCTGCCGCAGCCATTTGATCGCCGCGCTGCGTAAAGATACGGACGCGCCCATGGTAGTCCTCTGCCAGGACGATATGGCCGCCAAGCGGCTGCAGGAAGAACTCCATGCCTTCCTGGGCGATACATTTCCTGTGCTGCCCGGCCGGGATCTGACGCTGTATGATACCGCCGTTGTCTCCCGCGGTTGGGAGCAGAAGCGCCTGCGCCAGCTGTATGATCTGGCCACCGGTGCCACCGCTTTGCAAATTCTATCCTGGGAATCCCTGAGCCAGCGTACCATGCCCCGGAATGTGCTGCTGCGGGCCGCCTTTTCTTTGGAAGTAGGCAAGGAATACTTCCTGGACGACCTGCTGCAGCGCCTGACCGATTCCGGCTACAGCCGGTGCAGCATGGTGGAAGGCCCCGGCCAGTTTGCCCTGCGCGGCGGCATTTTGGATGTATTCTCCCCTGCCGCCGACCGTCCCATCCGCGCCGAGTTTTTCGGTGACGAGCTGGACACCATGGGATATTTCGACCCGGACACCCAGCGGCGCACCGAAAATATCGACAGTGTTGTGATCCTGCCTGTGGGCGAATCTCAGCCGAAACTGCATCCCGAGGGAATCGACGGTCTGTGCAATGACCTGCGGCACATGATCGCCCGGCAGAAACGCCGCAAGAATCTCAACGAACCTCTCATCAAGACCCTGGAAAAAGATCTTGAAAAATATGAAAACGGTATGCTGAATCCGGCATCCGACCGTTATATGGCCCTGATCTATCCCCAAATGGCCACCGCAGCCGATTATTTCCCGGAAAATGCCACAATCATTTTGTGCGATCAAGGCAATCTTCACCGCACCGCAAAGACCCGCTGCGACGAATTGGGTATGCAGCTGGACAGCCTTTTGCAGGGCGGTCTGGTAGCCGGTGAGCTGTGCGACTATGTATGCCAGTGGGAAGATTTCTGCGAGCAGCTGGATCGCCGCTGTGTGGTATATTTGGATTCTTTTGGCGGCAGTTCCTATCCCGAAGAAGCAAAGCCAAAGCAGCTGCTGCCCATGACCGCGAAGCAGCTGCCCGGTTACGGCGGCAATTTGGATACCGCCGCCAGCGATCTTGCGCACTATCAAAAGATGGAGTTTGCCTGCCTGGTGCTCTGCGGCACCCGCCGCCGGGCGGAGCTTTTGCAGGAAATGCTCAATGAGCGGAATCTGTCGTCCTTCCAGTGCATTCCCCTTACCACGATGCCCAAGGCCGGACAGATCCTGCTGACGGAAGGCACCTTGCCTTTCGGCATGGAATACCCCACTGCCAAACTGGCGGTACTGACGGAGGGTCAGCTTCTGTCCAGGGGCACACCCAAGAAAAAAACCACGAAGAAGTCCGCCACCAACCGGCAAAAGCTCAACTCCTTCACCGACCTGACTCCCGGTGATCTGGTGGTCCATGAAAACTACGGCATTGGCCGGTTCGTGGCCATGGAGCAGATCAAGGTAGACGGTGCCGTTAAAGACTATGTCAAGATCGCCTATCAAGGCAGTGATACGCTGTTTGTCCCTGCCACCCAGCTGGACCTGGTCAGCAAATATATCGGCGGCGGCAGCGAGGACACCCCCGTCAAGCTCAACAAGATCGGTACCGATGCCTGGCAGAAAACCAAAACAAAAGCCAGAAAAGCCGCTAAGGATATGGCCGGAGAGCTGATCAAGCTCTATGCCGCCCGAAAGCACCAGCAAGGCTTCGCCTTTGCGGCGGACTCTCCCTGGCAGCAGGAATTTGAGGACAATTTCCCCTATCCCGAAACCGACGATCAGCTGCGCTGTATCGCGGAGATCAAAGGCGATATGGAATCTCCCACGCCCATGGACCGTCTGCTCTGCGGCGATGTGGGCTTCGGCAAAACGGAAGTTGCCCTGCGGGCGGTGATGAAAGCCATTATGGACGGCAAGCAGGTGGCCATTCTGGTGCCCACCACCGTTTTGGCGCAGCAGCATTATCAAACCGCCGTTGCCCGTTTCCGGGGATTCCCGGTGAATATTGATGTGCTCAGCCGTTTCCGCAGCCCCAAGGAGCAGAAGCGGACCATGGAGAATCTGCGCTCCGGCGGTGTCGACCTGATCATCGGCACCCACAAGCTTCTGCAAAAGACCATCCAGTTCAAGGATCTGGGTCTTCTGATCGTAGACGAAGAGCAGCGCTTCGGTGTCAGCCATAAGGAACGGCTGAAAGAGATCTCCCAGGGTGTGGATGTGCTGACACTGTCTGCTACCCCCATTCCCAGAACGCTGAATATGGCGCTCTCCGGCATCCGGGATATGTCCACCATTGAAGAGCCGCCGGCTGACCGCTACCCGGTGCAGACCTTCGTGATGGAGCATAATAACGCTGTCATCGACGATGCCATCCGCCGGGAAATTGAGCGGGGCGGCCAGGTGTACTACCTGCACAACCGGGTGGAAACCATTGACCAATGCGCCTCTGCCCTGAAGCGGCGGATCCCCAACCTTCAGGTCGCTGTGGCCCACGGCAAAATGGGCGAGGAGGCTTTGGGCGATGTGATGCATGCCATGGCGGACGGCGATGTACAGGTGCTGGTCTGTACTACCATCATCGAAACCGGCCTGGATATCCCCAATGCCAACACCCTCATCATTGAAAACGCGGACCGTTTCGGTCTTTCCCAGCTTCACCAGCTTCGTGGCCGTGTGGGCCGTTCCACCCGACATGCCTATGCTTATTTCACCTACCGGCCGGATAAGGCCCTGACCGAAATCGCCGACAAGCGTCTTTCCGCCATCCGGGACTTCGCCGAATTCGGCTCCGGCTTTAAGATCGCCATGCGCGACCTGGAGATCCGGGGCGCGGGCAATCTGCTGGGTGCCGAGCAATCGGGCCACATGATGAGCGTCGGTTACGATATGTATCTGAAGCTTTTGGATGAAGCGGTTTTGGAAGAACGGGGCGAAGCGCCCAAAGAGCCGGAGTGCACTGCCGACCTCAACATCACCGCCAATGTGGATAAGGACTATGTTGCCCGGGGTGAAGAGCGTATGGATCTTTACCGCCGCATGGCCGCCATCCGCAGCCAGCAGGACGCAGACGATCTGCTGGATGAGATCATCGACCGCTACGGTGAGCCGCCCAAGGGTGTTCTCAATCTGATCGAAGTGGCGCTGCTGCGTGCCAATGCCCGGACAGTCCATATCCGTGACATCCGGCAAAAATCCGGCGAAGTGCTGTTTACCCTGGGTGAGCTGAACTTCCAGGCATTCAGCAGTCTCTGCGGGGAAGCGGCTTACAAAAACCGCGTCCAGCTGGTAGCCAGTGCCAAGCAGCCTACCATCCGGCTGAAGCTGGCTTCCGGTGTTGATTCCCTGAAGCAAAGCAAAGTGTTTATCAGCCAATATGCCCGCTATTGCCAAATGTGACTTGTGTAATGCGGATGGTTCCTGTTATAATAAAGAAAAGAGAAACAAGGAGGTAAGCCATGGCTGGAAAGAAAAAGCCCACCTATGATGAAGTGGAAGAACTGGACCGGGCCTACACCAAGATTACCGGCTACAAGCCGAAATATCAGCGCAAGACCCAAAAAAGTCCAAAAAAAGCCATCGCCCTGGTCATCATTCTGGCACTGCTGCTGGGTTTGGGCGGAGCGTTTCTTGTGAGCGCAAACTACGGATCCCTTTTGGATGGCGTACTGAAAATGAAAGCCGTGTCCATCGGCGGCATCGATATGACCGGCATGCGCAAGAGCGATGCCAAGCAGGCACTGGCCACCCTGGCTGATCGGCTCAGCCGTGAGAGTATGCACATCCAGGTGCTGGATACCACCCTGGAGCTTTCCCCCGTATATACCCAAATGGATCCCCAAGTCGATGACGCGGTCAATGCCGCCTTCCGTCAGGGTGCCACCGGCACATTTGATTGGCTCCCTTATCTGGGGCTCAGCACCGATGCTGTGCGCAGCGCTGTAGAATCTTTGGGGCAAAAGTATAATACCAACTTCACCCAAACCGTCACCACTGTGGACGGTCAGCTACCGCCTTTGGATGCCGGTACCATCCCCGAAGGCATGGGCCTGACCCTCTCCATTACCTTAGGCTCCCCGGAATACGGCCTGGATACCCAAGCGCTCTACGATCAGGTTTTAGATGCCTACAACCGCGGCATTCTGGATGTGACCGGCACCTGCACCGAGCTGCAGCCGGAGATCCCCGACCTGGATGCCATCTATCAGCAGCACTATATCGCCCCTGTGGACGCGGTGATGGATCCCGATACCTTTGAAGTCTCCAGCGATTCCTACGGCTACCATTTCGACCTGGATGCCGCAAAAGAAGCTTTGTCTAACGCCAAATATGGAGAATCCCTGGAATTTACCTTCTACAAGATCGCGCCCAAAGTTACCACTGCGGAGCTTTCTTCCAAGCTCTTCTGCGATGTACTGGGCAGTGCTCAAACACCTTATAAGGGCAAAGACACCAATAACCGCAACACCAATCTGGCAGTGGCATGTGAAGCCATCAACGGTCTTGTGCTGCTGCCCGGTGAAACCTTCAGCTATAACGACACGCTGGGCGAGCGCACCAAGGAAGCCGGCTATAAAGAAGCGCCCTCCTATGTGGGCGGTTTGACCGTGGACACTTTGGGCGGTGGCATTTGTCAGGTCTCCTCCACCCTGTATTACAGCACCCTATTTGCTGATTTGGAAATCAACGAACGTACAAATCACGGCTACGTTTCCGACTATATCCCCAAGGGCATGGACGCAACGGTTACCTGGGAAGGCGCTGATTTCAAATTCACCAACAGCACCAATTATCCCATTCGTATCGAAGCCTGGCGGGCCGACGGTTATGTCAATGTGCAGATCATCGGCACGGACGAGCGGGACTACTATGTGAAGATGTCCTACAAGGTCCGGGAAACCACTCCATTCGATACCGTCTATGAGGAATACCCGCCCGATAATTCCGAGGGCTACAAAGACGGGCAGGAGATCGTGACACCCTACATTGGGTATATCGTGCAAACCTACAAAGAAAAATACAGCAAAGAAACAGACGAACTGATCTCCAAAGACAAATGGACTTACGATGTCTATAAAAAGCGGGATCAGGTGATCTGCAAGATTGTAGATTCTCCTGCCACCGAAACAACAGGATAATGAAAAAGCACGGTGCATATCAATACGCACCGTGCTTTTGTTATTTGGTTTTGATATCCAAATGATATTCAATACAACCGGCGGCGCTTTGCTCGATCTCGATGGCATAGGTCAGATCGATGGTACCGCCCGCTTCACCGATGTCATAGCTGACACGGTTGGCGCAGACAGTGATCATCAGCGCACCGAATTCCATCTGGTACAGAGACTCGTGGAGCACACCCTCCTGGAATACCATTTGGGAGCTGAGAGGCCCTTTCCGGGACAGCGTGATTTTACCGGGTTCTACCAAAAAGCTGGTAGTTACGCCCTTCAGGCCTGTCAGATCGCTTTCTTCATAGGTCAGCTTCCAGCCGTTTTCCACAGCTTCCAGCGTTCCATCCGTCACCAGCTCCACCACTTCCGGCTCCTGCTCAGCATAGGTTTGCTGTCCACGGATGGTCAGCAGCACTTCATTTTTCATTGGCAGGCCTCCATCGCCAGTCTCAGCAGTTCGTCGATCAGCTGACCGTAAGGAATGCCACTGGCAGCAAACAGCTTGGGATACATGGAAATGGAAGTAAAGCCGGGCAGGGTATTGATCTCATTGAATACCACACGGTTTTCTTCATAGGTTACAAAGAAATCCACACGGCTCAGGCCCTGGCAGCCGATGCTGCTGTAGACCTTTACGGCCAGATCCCGCACCTGCTCCGCCACATCCTCCGGAATGCGGGCAGGAATGTAGGCGGTGGAAGTATCGGTTACATACTTGGAGTCGTAGTCATAAAAATCCGCGCCAGAATCGATCTCGCCGCAAACGGAAGCCGCGGGGCCGTCGTTACCCATCACGGCCACTTCCACCTCACGGCCATGGATAAATTCCTCGACCAGGACTTTTTTATCGTATGCAGTGGCACCCAGGATCGCCTCCCGCAGGGCCTCCCGGTCTTTTGCCTTGGATACACCAACGGAAGAGCCGGTACCGGCGGGCTTTACAAACATGGGATACCGGAAGCGGTTTTCCAAAGAATCCAGTACTTTATCCATCCGCTCTTCGGCGTCCGCGCTTCTGACCAGCTGCCAGGCGGCCTGGGGGATCCCGGCGTTATCTACCACCAGCTTGGTCAGAGTCTTATCCATAGCTACCGCAGACTCTGCCACATGGGAGCCTACATAAGGGATACCGGCCATCTGCAGCAGTCCCTGCATAGCACCGTCTTCCCCGTTCTCGCCGTGCAGCACCGGGAACACCACATCAATATGTTCCCGTACCACGCAGTCACCCTCAAAGCTCAGGATGCCCTGGCCGCGGATGGGAGAAATGGTAGCCCGGCGGTTTGCCGGATGCTCCTGCCACCGGCCGCTGGGCAGCATGGAATAGTCATCACCGCCAAACAGGATCCAATCACCTGTCTTGGTAATGCCCAGGGGAAATACATTGTACTTCCCGTGGTCGATGTTATTCAACACAGATTCAGCGGAACGCAGAGACACTTCATGCTCCGGGCTGATGCCGCCAAACAAAATGCAAACACTCAGTTTCTTCATAAGCAGTTTCCTCTTTTAACCGGGTCAGCGAAAGATCGCTTCGCCCGCATGGTAAATATCACCGGCGCCAACGGTCAGGATCACATCACCCGGTTGGGCAATTTCCTTCAGGTAGGCCGTCACTTCCGGCAGTGTCTCGCAATAGGCGGCACCGGGGATCTGCTTCAGCAAGTCCTTGGAGGAGATGCCAACGGTATTCCGTTCCCGGGCGGCATAGATCTCTGCCAGCACCACCAGATCCGGCTTTTTCAGTTCCCGAACGAAATCGTCAAACAGCGCTTTGGTGCGGGTGTAAGTATGGGGCTGGAAGGCAACCACCATACGCTTGCATTCCGGCATGGTACGCACCGCCGCAATCGTTGCAGCCAGCTCATCGGGATGGTGGGCATAATCATCATAAATAACCGCACCGTTATATTCCCCCTTGAATTCCATACGGCGGCGGGCACCGTGGAATGCATTGAGACCTCTTGCGGTAATGTAGCCGGGAATTCCCAGCATCCATGCCGTACCGGCAGCAGCCAAGGCATTGAGAGCATTGTGCCGTCCGATAACCGCCAGATCCAGGTGGCAGTAGGTTTCTCCGTCGCACACCACATCAAAATGCCGCCAGTCGGGGCATATATTCACCGCCCGGACGCGGTTCTTCTCGCCAAGGCCGAAGGAAATATAGTCAAGTCCCCGCAAAGCCTGTGCGGTATGCAGGTCGTCACCATTGGCCAGAATGCCGCCGGACGACAATTGGGCAAACTGGCGAAAGGATTTTTGCACATCCTGCAGATCCTGGAAGTAATCCAAATGATCCGCTTCGTCATTTAGGTTAACCGCCAGCGTGGGGAAGAAATTCAAGAAGGAGTCGCAATACTCGCAGCTTTCCAGCAGGATGGTATCGCCCTGGCCTACACGGTGACCCGCCCGAAGTAAGGGCAGCTCTCCACCGATCATAACGGTGGGATCCCACTGGGCTTCCATCAGCACATGGGTCATCATGGAGGTGGTGGTGGTCTTTCCGTGGGTACCGGCAATGCAGATGGCATTGCGGTAAGCCTGCATGATCACGCCCCAGGCCTGGGCCCGTTCAAAGACCGGAATCCCCAAAAGCCGGGCCTGAGCGATTTCCGGATTATCATTGTGGGCAGCGGCCGTACGGATAATGCAGGCAGCGCCGTTGATATTTTCGGCCCGGTGGCCGATAGCAACACCAATTCCCTTGGCGATCAGTTCATCGGTAGATACCGAAGTATTCATATCAGAACCCGTAACATGCAGGCCCATGCCTTTCAGCACCAGCCCCAGCGGGCGCATGGAAACACCGCCGATACCCACGAGATGGACATGGGTGCCGGGTGTCATATATTTCTTCAGTTCCTGAATGCGCTGATTCATATTGATGGAACCTCCTGAGATCGTAAATTCTCTAACCTTAGTATTATACTATAATTTCTTTTGAAATACAACCACCAAAATATCCAAAAATATGTGCTTTTCCCAATTTCTCGCTGTTTTTTCAGTCGTTCCACGGCCATATATCTCCCCCCCGGCGGACACACGAAACGGTCTTTTGTAACCAGGCAGCCGGTTTTACCGGGGAGTCTGTTTATTAATAATGTATCTTGTTGCAACTATTATGTATATTTATTCATCTAATGCGTATTTTATAATAGCATATACATTATGCATATACGCATATTCTGCGCTATGTTGTATATTTTTGTATGTTTCGCCTTGCATATGGCCTTATTATCTGCAATTGTTGTATATTCACACAATTGACGATGAATAATATTCGCGCTATAATGCATCCATAAACAACACCCCAACCCGGTGCTAAGAAAAGGAGTAAGAATTATGAAAAAGATCATCGCTATGGTGCTGGCACTGACCATGCTGGCCACACTGTTCGTAGGCTGCCAAAGCTCCAAGAAGGACACCCTGAAGGTTGCCATTTCTCCCGACTTTGCTCCCATGGAATTCGTTATCTATAACGACAAGGGCGAATCCGAATTCGCAGGTTTCGACATCATGCTGGCTGAGTACATCGCCGCAGAGATGGGTAAGGAACTGCAGCTGATGCCCATGGACTTCGGTGCTTGCCAGGCAGCCGTTGCCGCCGGTACTGTGGATATGTCCATCTCCGGCTTCTCCTGGACCGAAGATCGTGCCGCTAACTACAACCTGTCTGATTACTACTACGCAGGTGACAACGAAACCGAGCAGGTTCTGATCACCACCAAGGAAAACGCCGGTAAGTTCACCACTGTTGAGTCCATGGCCGGTCTGAAGGTCGGTGCTCAGGCCGCTTCCCTGCAGGAAGGCCTGTGCAAGGAGCAGCTGCCCGATAACGAGCTGGTTGTTTACACCGATATCAACACCGGTGTTCTGCAGCTGAAGAAGGGTGACTTCCAGATCATGGCTGTTGCTACCGGCAACGCCGATGCCATCATCGCCGCTAACCCCGAGCTGGCTCTGGCAGGCTTCAACTTTGAAGTTTCCGACGAAGAGTCCAACAACCTGATCCTTCTGAAGAAGGGCGCTGACGAGCTGACCGAGAAGGTCAACGAGATCCTGGCTAAGGCTTACGCCGCCGGCAAGTACGGCGAGTGGTACGCAAAGGCCGAAGAGCTGGCCGGTATCGGTGAAGAGATCTCCTACGACGAGTTCGGTAATGTGATCCAGTACGATGAGAACGGCGATCCCATTGTCCAGACCGGTCCCACCACCCCCGCTGAATAATTGACTTCACAGGACCGACAGCCCATCGGCTGTCGGCCCTTGTGGGTATTAAGAGAAGGAGTTTTGTATGGATTTTGCTACCATCGGCGCTAATATCGTCAAGCTGATGAAGACTTATTGGCGGGTCTTCCTCATCGACGGTGTTACCACCACCCTGCAGTTTACCTGCATCGCAGTATTCCTGGGCGTTATTTTAGGCACTATCGTTGCCATTTTGAAGATGTCCAAATCCAAGATCGTTCGTTTCCTGGTCAGCATTTATGTAGAAGTTGTCCGCGGCACACCCATTTTGCTGCAGCTGTATATTTTCTACTTTGCCCTGCCCAGTATGCTGCCCTTCCTGGATCTGAGTCAGTTCATGTGGGTGGCTATCGCAATGTGCGTCAACTCCGGCGCGTATGTTTCCGAAGTCATCCGCAGCGGCATCCAGGCTGTTGACAAGGGCCAAACCGAAGCCGCCAGAAGCCTGGGCTTGAGTCAGTCCCAAACTATGTTTAAAATTATTCTGCCCCAGGCGATCCGTAACATTCTCCCCGCCTTAGGCAACGAGTTTATTATGATTCTGAAGGAGACCTCCCTGGCTTCTACCTTCTTCCTGGGCGACCTGATGACCTCTCAGAAGATCGTTGCCGGTGCTACTTATCTGCAGTTCGAGTCTTTGGTCATTGTCGGCGCAATCTATCTGTGCTTCACCTTCCCCCTGAGCAAGCTGGTTGGCTGGTTTGAAAAGCGGATGTCCAACGAAAAATCCTACAAGAGTCATAAGCGCCACACCGATCGTGTGCGCAATCTGCATACCGACAAGGGGGTATTCTGATGGAAATGATCAAAACTGTCGATCTGCATAAGAGTTTTGGCAGCCTGCATGTTCTTACAGGTGTCAATCAGACCATTCACAAGGGCGAAGTAGTTTCTATCATCGGTCCCTCCGGCGGCGGTAAGAGCACCTTCCTGCGCTGCCTGAACCTGCTGGAAAGGCCTGAAAAAGGGCAGATCTTCTTCGACGGCGAAGAGATCACCGGCAAGAAGGTCGACATCGACAAGCACCGTCAAAAGATGGGCATGGTGTTCCAGCAGTTCAATGTATTTCCGCATCTGACCGTAGAAGAGAACATCACCCTTGCGCCCAAGATGCTCAAGAAAAAAACAGCTGCCGAAGCCAGCGAAATGGCAAAGGAGCTTCTCAACCGTGTTGGTTTGATCGATAAGCTCTATGAGATGCCCGGAAATCTGTCCGGCGGCCAGAAGCAGCGTTTGGCAATCGTCCGGGCACTGGCCATGGAGCCGGAAGTGATGCTCTTTGACGAGCCCACCTCTGCACTGGACCCCGAAATGGTCGGTGAAGTATTGGATGTTATCAAGGGTCTGGTCACCACCGGCATGACCTGCGTCATCGTCACCCACGAGATGCGTTTTGCGGAAGAGGTTTCCGACCGGGTACTGTTCATTGCCGACGGCAATGTTTTGGAGCAGGGCGCTCCCCAGCATGTTTTCCATAACCCCGTTCATCCCAGACTGCAGGACTTCCTGCGTAAGGTTCTGTAATGCAAATTTTGGGCAGCCACGCAGATGCGTGGCTGCTTCGCCATATAGGAGGAAATCATATGGATAAACAGTTACTTTACAGCGTTGTGGATCATAAAGCACCCATTCTGACCGCTCTCAGCGACAAGATTTGGGAGTTTGCGGAGCTTTCCATGGAGGAATACCGTTCAGCGGAAACCTACATTCAGCTTTTGAAAGCAGAAGGCTTCGAGGTGGAAGAAAAGCTCTGCGGCATTCCCACAGCCTTTTTGGGCCGCTACGGCAGCGGCAAACCGGTGATCGGCATTTTGGGCGAGTATGATGCCCTGTCCGGTCTGTCTCAAGTCCCCTGCTCTGCGTCCAAAGAAGCTTATGTCCCCGGTGGCAACGGTCACGGCTGCGGCCACAATCTGCTGGGTGCCGCCTCCCTGGGCGCTGCCATCGCCATCAAAGAGCAAATCAAAGCAGGCAACCTCAGTGGTACCGTGGTGTTCTACGGCTGCCCCGGTGAGGAAGGCTGCGCCGGAAAAACCTTCATGGCCCGGGACGGCATGTTCCGGGATCTGGATGCCGCGCTGTGCTGGCATCCCGGCGATACCAACGAAGTCACCACCGGTACCAACGCAGCCAGCCTGCAGGTAGAATACACCTTCACCGGCACTGCCTCCCATGCAGCCGGCGACCCTGAACACGGCCGCAGCGCCCTGGATGCCGCTGAATTGATGAACGTCGGTGTGCAGTTCCTCCGTGAGCACATGAGCAAGGAATGCTGCCTGCACTACTCCTTCCTGGACGCAGGCGGTGTATCGCCCAACGTCGTCCAGCCCACCGCCAAGGTGCTGTATATGGTTCGTGGCGATAATGTCCGCAGTGCCAAAGCGCTGCTGGCTAGAGTCAATAAGATCGCCCAGGGTGCCGCTCTGATGACCGAGACCACCTTTACCAGCCGTCAGATCGACGGTACTTCCGACACCGTTTCCAACACGGTTTTGGAAGAGCTGATCTACGAGAATCTAAAGGCCGCTCCCCTGCCCACCTATACCGCCGAAGAGGAAGCCTTTGCCGCAGACATGAAGGCCACCTGCGGAGAGCCTGTCGTGCCCGGCGACGGCTGCCGCATCGACCGGAAGGTCAAGGCCCAAATCTCCAAGCTGACCGACGGCGGCAAGCTGCCACTGAACAATTTTGTTATGCCCTATGTCCCCTCTTCCCAAATGAGCCCCGGTTCTACGGATGTGGGAGATGTCAGCTGGCTGGCTCCCACCGCCCAGTTCACCACCGCCACTTGGGTCTCCGGATCTCCCGGCCACTCCTGGCAGAATGTGGCCACCGGCCGCAGTTCCATTGCCCACAAAGGTCTGCTGCTGGCCGCCAAGGTTTTGGCCGCTACTACGGCTGATCTGATGGAGCAGCCGGAAATCCTGCTAAAAGCAAAAGAGGAATTTCTGGAGGCTACCGCATTGGGTTACGATTGTCCCATCGGCAAGGAAGTTACATTTTAAGCGCAGCAGCAGGTACGAAGACTCGTACCTGCTGTTTTTTCCTGTCATAAATGATCGTTTATGCGGCGAGCCGCCGCTCCCGATTCGCACCAAGACTTCTACTTTTCGTTAGTGCCTTGCCTTGCCCGGTATCGTCTTTGCGGTGGTTTTTGACAGGTTTTTAGGGGGATTCCCTAAAAATTCTATCGATAATTGCCGCAAAAACGACACCGAGCGATGCCCAATGGTGTAACGACAAGTACTGCACCGTGCACGAATTGTCAGCGGGCACTGCCCGCATAAACGATCATTTACTGCGCTAATCTTCCACCCAAGTCGTCGCATACAGGATCTTGCTGCTGCCGCTGGCATAATGGGGCGGCTTAACTGTACGCTGCTCCCCCGGCAGCAGATCCCGGATCTCTATACCGTAAGATATCCCACCCAGAAACATCCCACTGCCCGGGTCCTGTGTTCTGTAGCATATCTTCGCAACAGGAATGACACAGTCTGAATGATTGGTCACCGTCAGCTGCATACCCCCCGCATCCTCCGCGATAATATGTCCTATGTCCTCCGGATACCATTCCATTTCCCAACCGTAGCAGTCGGTCAGCGTTCCCGTTATAAAAGGTTTTCCATCCTTCTCCAGCACCAGCACCCGTCCCTCCGGCGGCAGGTCAAAAAGTTCAAATATCAATCGAGTTTCCCCAATTTCCAGTACCACTGCCCCGGCTTCCAGGAAGCTGCCGGTATTCTCTATCACCAATGCCGCAGTATTTACCACTTCCCGGTGGGATGCGTCCTCCAAAAACGGCCCTTCATAGGCTGCCAGCTGCAGTGCGACCAGTTCTGTCCCCGCCACGGAGCAGGGAAGCAACAGCAGGCTTTCGGGATATGTATCGGCCAATACGGGTGTACATTGCCACACCACATACACCCCAAACAGCCCCAGCAGCAACACCAGCACCCCGGCGCTTGTCACCGCCAACATCGTCTTTCGCATTCCCTTCGCCCCTTCAACTGATTGTTTTCACATTATATAGGGAGCATCTTAGCTGATTCAAGGGAATCGGCGAGGTCAAAAAATGAGCCTTACGGTGGATTCCGTAAGGCTCTTGTTGGTTTATTCTTATTTGTGGTAGCCACGCTCACGCAGCAGCTGCAGAACTACATCGGGATTGTTGCAGGTGATCAGTTCCGCGCCCATCTCGATGGCCCAATCCACGGTTTCCGCATCCTTAACGGAAGCGCCGACCCAAGTCCGGACGCCCTTGCTTCTGAGCATCTCGAAGTTTTCCTTGTTGTTATCGAAAACGCAGCAGCAGTAGGCATAGCTGTAAGGATCGTAAGTGGTGTCGCTGTTAGCCCCAGGGGGGAAGAACACATGGTGCTTGTACTTGTTGGCGTACTTGCTCTGGATGTACTCATGGATATTGCCGCCAAAGGAATTGATGACGCAGCGGTCTTCCAAACCATATTCAGCCACCAGCGTCAATACCCGCTCGCACAGTTCAATATTCTTCTCATCCAAAGGGCCGCCGTGGTTGTATTCCTTCAGCTCGAAGTCCACGGTCATATCGGGCAGCGTCTTGATAAAGTCCAAAAATTCCACCAGCGTGGGGATCCGGGTACCGGCAAACTGCTCGCCCTTCTTGATGCCGATATCCAGCTGCTTCAGCTCTGCCAAAGTAAAGTCTGCTACCTTGCCGGTGCCGTTGGAAACCCGATCCACGGTCTCATCGTGGAAAACCACCAGCTCATTGTCCTTTGTAACACGGATATCCATCTCGATCTGGTCAACGCCCACTTCTGCCGCCTTTCTGAAAGCGAGCATGCTGTTTTCGGGATAGTCCGTAGACCAGCCGCGGTGAGCCGCCACGAAGATGTTCTTGTCACTCTGCGTCCAGTAGTTCTTCATAATTGTTCCTCCTTACAGAAGTTGTTCCATCAGCTTGGGGAAGTCCAGATAGTTGTCAATCTCGATGTAGTTAAAGTCGGACAGATACACGGATTCGTCGTTTCCGCCGGGGCCGTAGTCATCGCCTACATACACCACTTCATCATGCTTAAAGCCGTGTTCCCGGCAATACCGGTCCAGGGCGTAAGCCTTGTTGTAGGGCGCGGGAGTCATATCAAAGGAGGAGCTGCCGCCAACGAAGACAATGTAATCGCTGAATACCTGCTTCACATCCTCGTAGATGGCACGGCGCTTCTTGCGGTCCGGGTCGAAAGCCAGCTTATCTTCCTGCTTGGCCTTGGTGCCCAGCACGGGGAAGGTCACAGCGCCGGAAGCATGATACTCCACATTGTCGCCGGTAAATTCGGTGTAGCCGTACTTTTCACGGAGCATGGTCACACGCTTCTCTACGCTTTCCCGGTCGCAGGGCATGGTCACATTTTCCACGATCTCGATGTCCTTCAGTTCAGGGCGGTACAGTGCCAGCTGCATGCCGTAGTTGCCGTAGATATCGATGGGATACTGGCCCATCTGATTGAAGATCCGGCGGCACATACCGGCACCCAGCATTACCAGCTTATATTTTTCTCCCAGCTTATCCAGCACAGCCCGGTGCTCAGCGCTCAGAGGGGTCTTGTGCTGGGTCAAAGTACCGTCCAGGTCAAAGGCAACCAGCTTGATCTTGCTTACATCCATCTTTTCTTCCTCCTCAGCAGTACATATAGGCCAGCCACAGCACACTGTAGCGGTCCTTCAGGTCCTTGGCATACAGAACGGCATCGTCGATCTTCTTCTGACCGTAGATCTTCACAAACTCGTTGTAGTCCAAACCAATGCGCTTGACCATCTCCAGCATTTCCGCCTCGGTAGGTGCGGTAGCCAGCACAGCCTTGATGGATTCCCACTTGTCGCAGACGTTCTGATAGCCGTCCACATCATACCAGCCCATCTTCTTCTGCAGCTTGATGACCTCATCGGCAGAGGAAGAATAGATCCGTCTGATCTGCGCTTCCCAGGCAGCTGCGTCATGGACAAAGGCCTTGGGCTTTTCGGTACGCAGCACCTTGTCACGGACAGCGGCAGTGACCACAGCGGAGTAGATCACATCGATGCCATGGGAGAAATAGGGAGCATCGTCCAAAATACCGGTGATCTCAAAATAGTGGGACAGGTGATGCTCACTGCCGGAAGCGGGACGGGAGTTGCCAACATAGCTCATCTCAAAGCCAACGGCTACCAGCGCCTCCATCAGAGCGCCCAGGGCGGCTTCGTCACGGGCAACCGCAGCTTCAGTCAGCTTACCAACGGTGTCCACAGCCTCATAGACAAGGTTACAGACCGTTTCGCAGAAGTATTCGCCGTTAATGAGGGCGCTGAGCTTCCAGTCATTCAAGCAGGAGTGCTTGCCCAGGATGTCACCCACACCGGCCTGGATCATATCCAGGGGCGCGGACTGCAGCACCTTGGTGTCAGCGATAACAGCCTTGGGAGGACGGGCATTCAAGGTCACCTTCATGCCCTTCAGGATCAGCGCGGAGCCGACACTGGTGTAGCCGTCCATGGAAGGCGCGGTTGCCACAATATAGTAAGGCAGGTCCTTTGCAAAACTCACCTGCTTGCACAGGTCATTGATAACACCGGAGCCGACACCCACGATCAGCTGGGTATTCTCCTTTACAGCGGCTTCCAGCGTTGCCAGCGCCTCTTCGTTGGGGATCAAGGGCTTGTCGCCGGTTTGATAGAGTACCAGGTCAGCAGCCTTATCGCCCAGCAGCTTTTGCACTTCCTCGCCGCATACACGGTAGGTATTCTGATCCGCTACCAGCAAAACCCGGTCATAATCCCGGCACAGCTCTACGATCTTGGGCAGCACACCGCTGCCGATTTCTACCGCCTCCGTGGGGCAGTTATGATCTTTACCACACTTACAGTTATGGATGCCTTTGACCAGTTCCTTGATATCCGTCATAGCACGACCTCCTGAATCTTTTGAAATATCTTGCAAATGTTTGCAAAAGTTGATAGAATTATTGTAGACCCATCTGTAGCCAAAGTCAATATTTGGCGAAAACTTTGCCACTTTTTCAAACTTTTGCAAAGGAGAGCCCTATGCTGCAATACGAACGCCAGCAATCCATCATGGATTACCTGAAACTGCATCATACCGCAACCATTCAAGCGCTTGCCAAACACCTCTATACCAGTGAAGCCTCGGTGCGGCGGGATATTGCGGCCTTGGAAGCTGCCGGATTGGTTATGAAGGTATATGGCGGTGTCGTCCTGCCGGAACACAAAAACGAAGTGATGCCGGTAGAACTGCGGGAAGGCGCGAACTCTGCCGCCAAAGAGATCATTGCCGCGGAGGCGGCCAAGCTGATCCATGATGGCGATACCGTCTTTTTCGACTCTTCCTCCACCGTGCGCCGGATCTGTAAGCATATCAAAAACCGCAAACATCTGAAGATCATTACCAACAACCTGCGCATTTGCCAGGAATTGAAAGATACCGACATTACCGTCTACTGCACCGGCGGTGAATACTACAAAAAGCTGGATTGTTTCTTAGGCTCTTATGCGGAGCGGTTTATCGGTTCCATCAATGCTACCTCTATGTTTTTTTCCTGCAAGGGTCTATCCGGGCAGGGTATCCTGACGGATGTTTCCGAATTGGAAATTGCCATCCGACAGGTGATGCTGGCACACGCAGATAAAAAATATCTTCTGTGCGACAGCTCGAAGGTGGGACAAAAGTATGCCTTTACCCTGTGCGACGCGGCCGAGCTGACCGACATTTTATGCGACCGGCCGGTTCCTCCCTTTCAAAAATAAGAAGAACACCCCATTTCTTAGTACAAGTATTATATCATACTTGTCTAACAAATGGGGTGCAGTTCAATCTAATACTTTGCAGGTTTTGTCTTTTCTAAAAGCCGCCTTTGTTTGCTAGTATCCGATGTTCTATGAATTTTGCAACACCATCGGCATCGTTGCTTTCTATAACATAGTCCGCAGCAGTTTTTACTTCATCTATTCCGTTGGAAACAGCAATGCCCAATCCGCACATTTTGATTGGCTCTATATCATCGTAGTCGTCTCCGAAGTAAGCGGTTTCCTTAGGGGAGCAGTCGCTAATATCCAGCATCGCCTTTATGCCGTTCCACTTGGTTGCTGCTTTGTTCATGATTTGAACTAAGTGACCGTTGACGATCGTATAGTACAGATCTTCCGTTAAACCTTCTTCTACTATAGCAAGTGTTTCTTCACTGTCAAACCGCACCAATATTTTTAATACACCTTCTGCTTTGGCAATGCCGACCAAATCGTCGGATATAATCGTTTCATAATCCACAATCGGTTTGTTTGAATAAGCGACATCTCCCGTTTCGAGGGTAATCATCAAAGAGGGATAGCGATTCAAGGTGTTCAACAGATGTATGGCGCTCTGTTGGCAGATCCCATACTCGGTCTGCCGATTTCCGCAGATCACTCGCGCACCGTTGGAAACAACAACGGTGTCCACCTCCAGTATCTCACAATACTGCTTTGCTGTCCGCAACGGTCTTGCCGTGGCAATCATGATCCGCATTCCATTATTCTTGCATTCTTTCAGCACATCCACGGTATACGAAGATAGCGTTTTATCCGTGCGCAACAATGTCCTGTCTAAATCTACGATGATAGTTTTAATATTCATTGCATTTTCCCTCTTCATCACCATTGCTGAACTCATACAGGTTCTTTTGCGGGTATAATTATATGTCGTGCTTTCATTGTAGACTTGGAGTGTGTATCTGTAATCTTTTTTCCCGCTTTAGTGGGTAATGATCTGAATGTCTGCTCCATCCTTGTTCGCAGAGATTTTGACGGTTCCGCCTATAGGAAATGTAAACATCGGGAAAACATGGCCAAAGTCTGCTCCAAAAATTACAGGGATATCCGACGATACTTTGCCCTGGATGATGTCAGTGATGGTTTCGACACTTAAGCCACAGCTATCATCGAACCGTCCAAAAACAATGCCTTTGATCGTATCGGCACCGCCTATCTGCAAAAGCGATTCCAAATTTCGATCAAACTCATAACAGAAATAATCTCCCATGATATTGTCATCTTCAAGAAAAAGCACCTTGTTTCTTATGTCGGGCATATAAGGAGTCCCCTGCAGCAGATTCAGCGTACATAGATTGCCGCCAACGATGGTCCCTTCGCAATAGCCTTTCTGGATAGTATGGTACTTGGCCGCTGTTTCAGACGGCGTAAGTACGATGGGAACATCTCTCATTACGCAATCAAAAAACGCTTTCCTAGTGTATTCTGCTTCTTGTTCAAAAGCAAAAGTGCCATAATGAGGGCCATGATAAGTAACAATCCCGGTTTTGGCATAGATTGCGTTAAGCAGCGCAGTGATGTCAGAAAAACCACAAAGGATCTTGGGGTGCTTTGCAATCAAATCATAGTCCAGATAGTGCAGGAGCTGATTGGCATTAAAGCCGCCCAGACAGGTAATAATCATCTTAACATTGGGATCAAGGAATGCTTCATGTATATCTTCAACTCGTGATGCAATGCTGGAAGAATGGAACTTATTAACCTCCCGGCTATTCTTGGAGAAAGTTAGAATAAGCCCCTCCCTTGCCCAGAAATCAACCGCATGATGATGGATGTCCTGCCTCACTTCTGTTAAGTTTCTTGATGGCGCAATAACGCGTACTTCATCGCCAATTTTCAGTTTGTTTGCTATCATGCGATTTCCTCCTTATCTGATTATAAAAACAAGGTTTGTCAATCAGCCAATTGCACCCATTCCAATTCTTTGGCAGATAAAACCATATAGTTCTCTGCTCCTTCACCAATGCGCATGTATACATTTTCGATTCCTGCTTGAATTATGGTTCTGGCACACAACGGGCACGGTTTTGCCTTGTGGATAGAATTATCTGCTGGATTTACACCGACTAAGTACAAATCTGCCCCTATTGTCTGTAGTCTTGAGCAGTTAAGCAATGCGTTGGCTTCTGCATGCACCGCACGACAAATACCATAGCCATCACCTTGATGCATGTCTCGTTCTATTCTAGGACATTTACCTAAATCGCAGCAATTATCAAAACCTCTTGGTGCGCCGTTGTATCCTGTAGAAATAACCACATCATCTTTTACAATGACCGCACCATATTTTCTTTTTATACAGGTACTTCTATATGCAAAAACTTCTGCGCAATTCAAATAAGTATCGATCTTAGAGATTCTTTTTCCTTCCTTTGGCTTAACCATAACGACACCTCTTAGTATTCAGGCTTTGCGGTCCGCTTGAAGATATATTAACATACAAAAGTCTATTTTACAACGACAATCCCTCCATCAAAAACCCGTGATTCTTGACAGTTTCTAGTAGGTAACCCGGTCAACGGATCTAACCGTCCACCGGGCTGTCGTTTACTTCCAACAACGGAAGTCTTTGGTATGGCTGAGCTTCGCACACATTTACTCTGTCCTAATCGGAGCAAGCTGAGCATACGGCTGTCCGCCGTGTGCAAAAACTAGGCAGTTGGCACGACCCATAAATTTATAAAAACTGGCAGACCATATAGGTCTACCAGTTTTTTGTATTGTCTCCGTTAAGAATACGAAGCGAATGGCAGCGGTGCTTTTGTTTTTACTTAGCCAACAGATCCCGGTAGAATTCGTCACGTTCTTCTTCGGTATTCAGGTTTACCACATACATGATGTTACCCATAGCACCGGAGAGGGCGTCGGGAATACGGCCCTGCATCTTCATGCGGTCGCC
>JAZNLC010000172.1:0-3572 GCA_045578895.1 Faecousia sp.
GTATCCTTCCATTTCGTTTTCATAGTTTACTCCGCCTTTCTGTTGCCGTCCTTGTCAAAAGTCCTGTTAAGAGCTCTTTCCGTAAAGAAAATAGGAATAATTAAGACAACTGTATTTATAAAACTCACAATTAGTCCAACCGTACCAACAATGTTCTCCGTTTTGCCAATCACGAACAGCATTGGGAGCACAGTAATCGGAATGAGCAAAAGGCCCAATCGGAACCACAACTTGCCAATATGCTTATGGGCAAACTCCCAGGTATCCCGATTCTTCATGGACATATCTGTACGATAGCCAAAAATATAGTTAATTTTCTTCGGGGCCGCTTTCATAAAAACCGCTCCGAACAAAAACATGATAGCAGGAAACAAGAGTCCCATCGCCAACATAAAGATCCAAAATCCCATAGCTCACCCTCCTAACTTTGTTAGATTTAGAGCACCTTGCTTTTACTTGGTTTGCTTTCATCGTAGAGTACAGTTACTTCCGCACCCACTGCCGGTGGCTGATCGCAGGCACGGATCCATTTTCTTTTGAAATACTCGGTTCCATTGACCACATAGCTAACCTTGATAATGTGTGGAAAGGTTGCACCGTCAAGAGCGTGCATTCTAACGGGCTTCGTGTTGACTTTCAGCCACCATTGCTTTTTCACGGACACGACTGTGCCAACTGTTTTCTGGTCCATATCAACACTCCATTCAGTCAAGAACAACGGACTTTTTCTTGCCCTTCTTATTCTTGGGGAATTCTCTGATCCGAATGACAAAGTCGAGGTTAATTGCTTCGACTGTTCCGTTCTTTTCCACGAGGATTGCACTGTCACTAACTTCCTTGATAACACCCTCAAACTGATGGTTACTGTCAAAGGAAGAAATCAAGCACTCTTTATCAATAAATCTTTTTGCAAGTTCTTTCATTTCGGTATTGCCCTCCATTTTTCTTTTCTTAATGATTTGTCTTGTGACCACTGCCCGCCGATTGCGGAACAGTACATAAAATATGATAATCCACATAATGATTATCGGTATGTATGATGGGTTCATTTTACCACCTCCGGGATTCTTGCCAATTGGCATTACAGTTTATCTGCCAAAATGTTGCTATTTATAAACTGTAAGAATCTTCTTTCTTATTTTAACATCCCTAAGCTGCAAATACAATCACTATGTTAATTATCAGATGCTGTTAATCTATCTTGAGTGTACCTTTCATAACGATCGTAAGTTTTTCTCTGTCGTCGGATGCGGTAATGTCAATTTCGTAGCATCGGACGGAGAATGAAAGTCCGTCTTTGATTTGCCACACAGTGGGCGTGTCTGGGTTGCGCAAATCTGCCAGTATGTAGCCCTGACACTTATTATCCTTCAGCATTTTACGGCAGTCCTTACAGAACAGGCTGTCCTGTATTCCGGTTGACTTGGTTGGAGCTTTCAATTCAACCCTGTCTGCACCGAGGAGGATTCCACTAATGTCTCCGAAGTGCACGAGACTCATATAACCACCGTACTGTTCATCAGAAAGCTCTGCCACTTCCGTATGATGCGGCTGATAGATTCCCAGTTCACGAAGTTCTCCGGTGTTCAGATCCACCAGGCACGGAGCATGTCTGGGAAATGCGTCGCACAAAGCACATTCCTCCGGCTCCAGGATGTCAGGGCTGCACCCGGTAAACAGGAGCAGAAGCAGAACTGTAATTGCTATGACTCTTTTCATTGCTGATCCTCCTTGGCGCGATAAAGATTTATAAGATTCTTTCCTTGTTGTATGGCATACTGCATTGTCTGATATGCACCGCCTTCGTTTGTTTCTACATAAAAAACTGTAAGATCGGATCGGTCAACCATGTGCCGGTTTCTTACCTGGAAGGCTGCCTTGAAATGCTTGACACTTGATTCCTCGCATATTTCGATCTCATCGTAGTACGCATAACAAGCTTCCTCATTGTCCCGAAAAAAGGAGGTGGGATACGGCATGACCCAAATATGCGAACTATTGTGGTGCCCATACTCTCTCTGGCATCGTCGGATAGCGGATGAGACAAGCTGATCAAAGTCGCCATCTCTGCCAACCAGAAATGCCACATAGCTATGCTCTCTCAAAAGACGGATAATAAGTTCATCCAATTCTCCATCCAATCGCAGTTGGTCATAAATACGCCGATGGCCAAAGAAACTCACAGTATATATGTTCACTATTTGCAACCCTTCCTCAAGATTAAACTGACCTATGTCTTTTCTGCTGTAACCTTTCCTTATTATATATTATCCTTTACTTAAAGTAAATCTTTCTTCACTTTTGGTCAGTTATAATTTCAGTAAATACTTGGTAGCATATTATAGGGAGGTGGAATTATGCATACCGAGTATTCTGACAAATACATCACATTGGGTCTAAAGATTGCATATTACCGCAAGAAAGCAGGCTTTACACAAGAAGTCTTAGCCGAAAGGATCGGTAAAAGTGTTAATTTTCTGTCACAAGTTGAAGGCACAGGAACAGTTAGAGGTATATCCTTGGAAACCTTGTTCAAAATTGCAGACGTTCTTGGTATCCCTCCCGCAAAACTGCTGGAAGATGATTGATTGCTTTCAACTATCTCAATAAAAAACTGCACGAATCTTCAATAGTGAAGATTCGTGCAGTTATTATTTTGAATAGATGTTATTAAGTTTTGAGAATTGCTTTGATCTGTGTATTTACGATCTTGCTCAGTGCATCAAGGCGTTCCTGTGGGGCCGTAATGCGGTCGTGCTGGGCAAATTGGAAACCCTGCAGGTTCTTCAGGTCAGCACAAATTTCCGGTGTCAGAAGGCCTCTGGCGGTTACGAGAAAGTCCTTGCCGATCATTGGCTTACATTTCTGCAGATACCAGTCCGGATTCTCCAATTGCCCCTGATCAAGATCCGGGAACAAACTCCTGTTATTATCAAACACCGGGCACATAGAAATTGGCTCCATGGTCTCGGTATTGAATAGCACACCGAAGTTGCCATAGTGGCGATCCGGGTTGAAGGTCAGCGCATCCAGGATGCACATCCGACGGAAAGCATCGCTACTGCCAAGCTCCTCGAAATAGCGAAGCATTGCAGGAATTGTGCGATCCTCGGTAAATATGCCTGCCGCCTTGGCGAGACCAAGGTCTTCTGTGGTGAACAGCTTACATTTACTGATCAGCTTTCCACGGTAGAAGTCCAAGTCGTAATCCACATAATTGGGGCAAATGTGTGCCGCCAACTGAGCTGCCAGGAACTCGGACAGAGGCTCGACCTCATAGGGGCTGCTCCCGGTCTTGTAAAGGTAGATGCCGTCATCCTCCCGGATCCAACACTTGGCATAGTTGCCGTCCGTACCAAACTCAGGTGAAGTAGTGGACAGTTCACTGCTGCTGGCAGATCCGTCGAAGGCTGCCTCGCTAATCAGCTGATCAAATTCATTCCGGTATAGGGAAACCTGATCCCAGCAAATATCCCGATCTTCCCGTTTCACCCAGAAGGTGTCGTTCAGAGAAACGGCGTGAGTCACATTCAAGAAGCCTTCCAAATCGTCGCACCCAAAACACTCCAGCA
>JAZNLC010000173.1:0-3007 GCA_045578895.1 Faecousia sp.
ATCATGATTCCCCTGGTTGGCGAAGTCAAGGAGCTGAAGTACGTTAAGGACGTCGTTGTCAAGACTGCTGACGCTGAGATCGCCGCTGCCGGCATCGACCTGAAGTACGAGGTCGGTACCATGATCGAGATCCCCAGAGCATGTCTGACCGCTGATGCCATCGCAAACGAGGCTGAGTTCTTCTGCTTCGGTACCAACGACCTGACTCAGATGACCTTCGGCTTCTCCCGTGACGATGCAGGCAAGTTCCTGAACGCTTACTACGATGCCAAGATCTTCGAGAATGATCCCTTTGCCAAGCTGGATCAGACCGGTGTTGGCCAGTTGATGGAGATGGCAATTTCCAAGGCTAAGGCTACCGGCAACAAGCTGCACTATGGTATCTGCGGTGAGCACGGCGGCGACCCCATGTCCGTCGAGTTCTGCCACAAGATCGGCCTGGACTATGTGTCCTGCAGCCCCTTCCGTGTGCCCATCGCTCGTCTGGCTGCCGCACAGGCTGCTATCAAGGAATGAGGGAATTGAGCGTTTACCAGAAGTTCGGAACTTTTACAGTGACAACTGAGGATGCGAAAGAGTATCTTTACTCCTTCTCCATCCGCCGTCGCGTGTATAAATTCCAGGATATCACGGTAAATCTCTATATCTAACATTCACGCCCCCAGTTCTTCGGAACTGGGGGTGTTTTTCTGCTTGTTGCAATTGTGTCCGGATTTTTGTACCATTAGTGTGATAGAGTTGCATCATCCAGAAAGGTGGCGAATTGTTTATGAGTTTGGGTTATATCGGAACTTGTCAGAAAGTTGCTGAAGACGAGCATACAGTTATCTATTCTTACTCCGGAGAAAACTGGAACGACGGTGGAAAATCAAATCGTGGAGATTCGCAATTGCTGGACGGAATGTTTACGATTCAGAAAGATCTTTTTTGTGCTGATTTAGAAAGGTGTATTCAAACTGAGATATGTAAAATATGAGTGCCTGCCCCAAAAGCGGGAGGCTTTTATCCAAAAGGTAAAAGACACAGGTGTTTTGGATGCTATTCGGGCAGAGAACGGCAGCATCAAGTACGACTATTATCTGTCTGAAACCGATTCCAATGAGCTTTTGCTGATTGAACAGTGGGAAACGAAACAGCATCAGCAGATCCACCTTGCCCAGCCCCATATGGCACACCTGCGGGAATTCAAAGGCGACTATATTGCAAAAACTGTTTTGGGTGAAATAGAGTTTAAGTAATGCCTTTTTTGCGACTGTAACGCAAGATTAGCTGTCTTGTGAACGAATAATTACAATTAATGACCAGCCTTGTGCACGCTTCTGCGTGTTGCGTGGCAGGCTGCCATCAAGGGCAAATTCCTTAACCGAATAACAGATCCGCCAGGAAAATCCGGGCGGATTGATCGTAAATGTAGAATTCTTGTAGCAGAGCCGGCATAATCAAAAAACGAACGCAGGCAACAGAAAGACTGCCGACCCAGGGTCAGCGGTCTTTTGCCGGTAAATGCGCGATGGACGCAATATGCCGCTCCGGAAGCATGGACCACCCTTAGGTTGCGCATATCCAGTATGGCAAGATTACCTCCGTTTTTGGATGAGGTGTCAGCAATCCCAGGGGATTTTGCTCTTGTATCTGGAGAAGAATTGTGCTAAGATAAGAAAAAATATATCGGGAGGCAAGAAAATGAAAAAGATGGAAGTATTGGAGCTCGCGCGGAGTTGGAAAACACTCGCCTTTGAAATGAAGAGAGACAAAAAAGTCGATCTTTCTGTTTTCTGTGATGTATTTACTCAGACCTACGAGCTGTTGTCCCGGTGCGCAACGGAAAACAGCGTCAATAAGGAATATGTCGCTATCATCGCGGAAGCGTTTCTGTTTGCCAATGCCGACAGCAATGAGCTGAGCAGCAAGTGCGTGGCCACCCTGGTGCTGACGGAAAGAATGCTGACGGATTGTGCTTTCCGCACGCATCCCACGCTGCCGGAAGGTTCTGAGATCTACATGCTGGAAGCCCGCAGGGATGTGTATGTGGATTTTAATAATCCCGGTGAATCTGTTGCTATCCTGGAAAAGGCATTCGACGAACGGTTTTGGGGCAATCTGTAATCGTCCGATATGAGCTGCATAGTATCGTAAAAGATACAGATCCTTTGGAAATTTTTCTAGCCCTCTTGGAAAGGGGGGCCTATTACTGTGAAAAGAAAGTGTGCAGAAAGCAGACATTTTCATACTGGTGAATCCATAACAGGGTGTTCTCCGGTCACGATGCGGACGAATGCGCAATGACACAACAAATAAAACGATCCGCCCGGTGTAAACCGGGCGGATTTGCTTATACAATGTATTCCCTGCATCAATCAGGAATATATTCAGCAATCTTCTCCAAAGGGCAGTTCAGTACAGCGCATAACTTATTTAAAGTCTTTGTTTCTATATTATCGTTGGCTTTTAACCGGCGAATGGTTTTGCTGTCAATCCCACACCGCTCCCGAAGCTGATAGGTGGAGATACCCTGTTGCTCCATGGTTTTCCAAAGTCTGTCGAAACGAATCATACCAGAACCTCCTTACGTGACATTGTTTATTATGGGGGTTATAATCTTAATTATTAAGGGGATATAATCCCCATAAAGGCGGGGATTTTATGGTTGACCACTCGCTGGGCGCGTACCTGTCCAGGCGGACAACTGTACAATTGGAGAAATTTTTGTGACAGTGCATGCAAACAAGTCAGTGGGATCAGTATGCGGATACGATCCCGCTGATCTTAGGCATATTAAAGAGGCGCGGCGTTGAGCTGAGGAAAGACATTGTTCGTTTCTGGGAAGATTTTAAAATAGGACAGATATGTGCTGCTGCTCCTTCAACGGAAAGTAGGTTGCGCAATCCGGCTTCTTCCTTTAAAATACAGGAAGAAAGGGGCGGTTGTGATGGATAACTACATTACCGGGTCGACCATTCGTCGACTGCGGGAGGAAAAAGGAATCACACAAACAGAATTGGCACAG
>JAZNLC010000174.1:0-1992 GCA_045578895.1 Faecousia sp.
AGGGCAATATGCCGCAATGCGGCATGAATCCCCCAGTCAAAAATCAAAGATTTTTGCCAACGCCAGCGGGCGTCCGGTCGCGGCTCTGACAGCCCACCGGGCTGTCATTCACTACCGCGACTGCGCTTCGCTTACCCTTTAGGCAAGGGGGCCTTAATGGTGCGCTAAACGATCATTTATAACAGGGAATTCTATCTCATGGAGGGTCATTTTATGAGTTATGTTGATGAAGTGAAGCAGCGGACCGCGGAGCAGAATCTGGCACAGCCGGAGTTTCTGCAGGCGGTGGAGGAGGTTTTGGAAAGCCTTCGTCCCGTCATTGAAAAGAATGAGGCAGCCTACCGCCGGGATGCCATCCTGGAGCGGATCACTACCTCGGAACGCAACATCATTTTCAGCGTTCCCTGGCTGGATGACGAGGGCAATGTGCAGCTGAACCGGGGTTACCGTGTCCAGTTCAACGGCGCCATCGGCCCCTACAAGGGCGGCCTGCGCTTCCATCCCACCGTCAATTTGAGCGTTATGAAGTTTCTGGCCTTTGAGCAGATCTTCAAGAATTCCCTCACCGGCCTGCCCATGGGCGGCGCAAAGGGCGGCTCCGACTTCGACCCCAAGGGCAAGTCCGACCGGGAAATCATGCGCTTCTGCCAGGCATTCATGATGGAGCTGAGCCGCTACATCGGTCCCGACCGGGACGTTCCCGCCGGTGACATCGGTGTGGGTGCCCGGGAGATCGGCTACATGTTCGGCCAGTACAAGAAAATGCAGGGCGAATTCCTGGGCGGTGTCCTCACCGGCAAGGGCCTTTCCTACGGCGGCTCCAAGGCGCGGCGGGAGGCCACCGGCTACGGTGTGCTGTACCTGACCGACGAGATGCTGCGCCATCACGGCAAGGAACTCAAGGGCATGACCGTGGCTGTTTCCGGCGCGGGCAACGTGGCTACCTATGCCATCGAAAAGGCCTGGCAGCTGGGGGCGAAGCCCATCACCTGCTCCGATTCCACCGGCTGGATCGAAGACCCCGACGGCATCGATGTGGCGCTTTTGAAGGAGATCAAGGAAGTCAGAAGAGAAAGACTGACGGAGTACGCCAAGGCACGGCCCAATGCCATCTACCGCCCCGGCAAGGGCGTTTGGACCGTCAAGTGCGATGTGGCGCTGCCCTGCGCCACCCAGAATGAGCTGAACCTGACCGATGCCCAGGCATTGGTAGCCCACGGCTGCATCGCCGTGGTAGAGGGCGCAAACATGCCCTGCTCCTTGGAGGCTACCAAATATCTGCAGCAGAGCGGCGTGCTGTTCTGCCCCGGTAAGGCGGCAAACGCAGGCGGCGTGGCCACCTCCGGCCTGGAGATGAGTCAGAACTCCCGGCGCATGAACTGGAGCTTTGAAGAGGTGGACGCAAGGCTGAAGCACATCATGGTGGATATTTTCCACAATGTGGCCGACGCGGCAAAGGAGTACGGCATGGAGGGCGACTATGTAGCAGGCGCGAACATCGCCGGCTTCCTGAAGGTAGCCGATGCCATGCAGCATCAGGGTATCGTATAAAAAAGAAGAGCGAGATCTTGTGATCTCGCTCTTTTTGCTTGTTGGGACGGTAAATGATCGTTTAGCGGGCAGTGATCCGTTTGCGGTACCAAAAATTTCTTATTCGCTATCCGCTCACGAAATTTTGACCGCTGCACATGCTTATGCCCCGCTTCATCTGCCACCGGCAGCGCGGGTCAACGCATCCGCTGACAATGCGTGCACGGTGCGGTGCTTGTCATTACACCATTGGGCACCGCTCGGTATCGTTACTGCTGTGGTAAATGATCGTTTAGCGCAGCAACCCGTAGGGGCCGATGACCACATCGGCCCGGGGAAGGCAGTGCGTTAGGGCCGATGTGGTCATCGGCCCCTACAAAGATAAACGATTATTTACTTCTTTTCGGGGTAGAGGTCGAAGTGGAACAGGAAGGGCTCGGTTTCCGGCAGGCCGATGATGGC
>JAZNLC010000175.1:0-4733 GCA_045578895.1 Faecousia sp.
TGATGAATTGCCAGGCTGAGATGAAGAAGGCTGTCGACTGCGGTTACTGGAACCTGTTCCGCTTCGATCCTTCCAAGGAGACCGGCAAGTTCCAGCTGGACAGCAAGGCTCCCAAGGATGGCTATCAGGAGTTCCTGATGAACGAGGCTCGTTACTCCCGTCTGACCCGCGAGTTCCCCGAGCGTGCTGCTGACCTGTTCGCTAAGAACGAAGCTGCCGCTAAGGAGCGCTGGGAGCATCTGAACAAGCTGGTTGAGATGTACAAGGACTAATTTCGACATTTTTCGCCTAACTTAACCAATCCCCTATCTGGGTTTTACACCCAGATAGGGGATCTTTTTTTGAACATTTTCAATCTCTTTCTGTAATTTTGATTTTTAAAAATGTAACAAAAAACCAACATGTAGCATTTTTCTGACTGCAATAGAAAATCTTGTTCTTCCTAATCATTGATTTTGGGTCAAATTTGGGTGCAAAACACATAGATATTTACCATATTTGACCAGGATTAGTTCTGGAACAGAGAATCCGCACTGATTGATTCAGTGCGGATTCTTTATTCCCAATATGTTATCAGTATAGGCTAGGCGAACAAATATAGCCGGTCGCAAAACACATAGGGGGCTCCATCGGGTATGTAAACATCTTCGGCCAGGAACGGATTCCGTATCTGCATCATGTACTCAGTCTCTTTTCAAAACCAGATCGATCAGGACACGAACGTTGTTTTCCAGTATTGCTCGATACAACCTACCGTTTCTTACCGCTTTTAGGAGAATCTTTGCATATTTGGGATTACCCTCTGTCAGCCAGCAGTTGCCTGCCTTGACCATCTCCACAGGGTCAACTGTATCGTATGTGCCCCAGTCAGTCATAACGAGGCCCTCAAAGCCCCACTCTCCCCTTACTAAGTCCTGCAGAACCTGTGCATTCTCCGCGGGATAGATGCCGTTGACCGCATTGTAGCTGGTCATGACGCAGGTGGGCATATGAATGCCGATGGCAACCTCAAATACCTTGTAATAGATCTCCCGCAGGGCCCGCTGGGAAACGATGGAGTGGCTTCCCTTTCGGGAGGTATCGGAATTGTTACAGAACAGGTGCTTGTAGGTGCAGCCTGTTCCGGCTGCCACAAGACCTTTACCATGGTGTCCTGCCATGGTGCCTGCAAGATAGGGATCTTCCGAGAAATATTCAGGATGTCGTCCGTTCAGAATATTCCTGTGGATGTTCATACCAGGACCGAGATTTACTGCAATGCCCCGCTCTTTCGATTCCTCACCGATCACCTTACCGACTGCAAATACCAGTTCTTTATTGAAGGTCGCGGCCATCACGGTGCTCGACGGCATTCCGATATTGGGCTTGTTTAGATTCAAACCTGTATTGCCGTCAGAGACCCGGATGGAGGGTAGTTTGTACTTGGGAAGAGCTACGGATTTACCGGCGCTGCCGTCATCCCACGGCAGATACCAGTTTGCGCCACCGCAGACATTCAAACGGCAAAGCTCCTCGTCAGTCATTTGGGCAACGAAGCGATCCAACAGACCGTGATTGGCCTTCAGATCCGGGAATGTAATTTTCTTGCCTTTATAGGCAGGCAGGGGTTTCGGATCATAAACCGGACGAAGCGCAGGAGTCGGGATTCGATCTTTCAACGGTACCAGCTTCGAGCCTCCCAGAATTTTGGGATCGGCCTTGGTGATCTTGTGGAATTCTTCCACGGGAGGGTTGATACTTCCGGTTTTCCGCAGGATCACATCTTCCTCCATGTTGAATGCAAAAACACTTTCCGCATTGTTCAGTGCGTTTCCACAGAAAACATGGTATTTTCCGTGTTCTAGAATATAGGCAGATTGAGTTTCATCATAGGATGCAAAATCGATTACCTTAGCAGTCAGCATTAGTGTTTCGCTGTTCCCGGGATTCAGCAGATGGGTCTTTTCAAAAGCAGCCAGAACCTTAGCGGGTTTCTCCAGTCTTCCGTCAGGAGCACTGACGTAGAGCTGTACCACTTCCTTTCCGGGAACACTGCCTACATTTTTGACAGTTGCAGTAATGCTTACTGTATCTCCATTCCAAACCGCCTCGCCATAGGTGATCTCGAATTCTGTGTAGCTGAGACCATGGCCAAAGCAATAGGCTGCTTTCTTGCCGAAGGTCTCAAAGTAGCGGTATCCCACATAGATATCTTCCTCATAATACAGGTGGACACCGTAATCCTGTTCCCCCGGCAGTTTGTCCTCCTCACCAAAGTTGATGAAGTTTTTAGCAGTTGGGTAATCGTAATAATCCACGGCAAAGGTATCCGGCAGCTTGCCGCTGGGATTTGTTCTGCCGTCCAGAATTTCCATCAGCGCATAACCTGCAGCCTGTCCCGCGAAGCCGGTGTAAACGACTCCCTGGATACCCAACTCCTCGATCCAGCCCATTTCGATGGGGTAGCCGGTATTGAGGATAGCTACGGTTTTGGGGAATACGGCAGCAACCGCTTTCGCCATAGCCTGCTCGTCATCAGTCAGATAGTAGCCACCTTTGCAGGGTTTGTTGTCCTTAAATTCGCCGGAGGTGCGAGAAATCAGGATAATGGCAGTATCGCTCTTTTCCTTCGCCCATTCTAACTGAGCCTGTGTGGGAAGTACGTCCTTCAGACAATGGTAAAGGCCAGAGATTTCCTCATTAATTGTAAAAGCAGAATGTTCCTGAACAGACTGATGGAAATTGGCCTGCCATCGGGGCTTGATCAGGCTGGCACCGGTAGAAGTATTTCGAAACATGAACTGCGCAACACCAAAGCAGTTCAGCACAGAATCCCTCTTCAGAGGAAGGACATTTCCTTCGTTCTTCAGCAAAACGATACCTTCCCGGGCAGCTTCCAATGCTACCTCATCATGAGCAGCATACTGTGGATTCTTCTGACCCCGGGGCAGGGTGCGGAACTTGAAGGTCTGCTCTTTGAACGATGTGCCATCCTGGGCCACAAAGCCGGACAGTTTCAGGGTATAATCTCTGTCGTACTCATGTGCCACCTCGCCAACAGGAATCAGCATACAGTGCATCTTGATGACCACATCCATAAAGAAGCACTTGCCTTTGGATACCTCGATACCGTCCACAGTCACCTTGCCGTAGCCGTTCTCCGCAAGGGGCTTGCTCATGCGAACAGGAATGGCATAGGGAACCTTTGCAAATGCGCTGTATTTGCCCTCAATCTGATCCAGATTGAGTTTCTTGTCCATAAGTGTAAACGAAGCCTTCATCTGCCTGCTCCTTTCTTCCACGCAACGAAGATCACATTGCCGGGAGTAATACCATTTTCATTAAAGCTGTCGATTGCCAGATAGTAGTCCGTATCCTTGTTGATCATTCCGATATCCAGGGAGGTTTGCTCGTACACCTGCCAGCTTCTGTACAGCTTGTCCGGGGCGATACCATAACGGACATTGTAACCGATTGCCCCATCTGCCTCCTGCCAAGAGAGCAGAAGATTCAAATCGCCCTGCTTTTTCACATTCACAGATGCAACCGCATCAGGCATCGCACCATTACCCTTGCCGAATACCCGCAGACCGCTGACGGCGATCACACCACCCATGGGCACGGATATATTACGAAGCCGCAGATAGCGCATTCTCCTGACTTCCGGAAGCAGGATGAAATCATGGGCATAGTCCGTGTTTTCGCTGCGGTTATCCCGCAGAACGGTCCAGTTTTCCTTATCAGAGGAACACTCCAGCACATAGCAAGTCTTTTGCTTTTCTAGATAGATTTTTCGGTAACCGATATTCTCCTTGACCATTTCAGACTTTTTCAGGTCGGGTACAATCAGCTTATGGTCGGCGAAATTGATCTGGACGCTATGGACGGCGTGTTCTTTTCCCAGATCCATAATAAGCCATTCCTCATGGCTGCCTGTCTCTGCTGCCCACCAGGTGCGGATATTCTCGTCGGCTGCGTTGGTTCCCTCAAAACCCGGCTGCGCAGAGGAAGTTTCCACCTTGGCCTTATAGGACAACAGCATCCATTCGGGGGTTGCAGTCATACGGTCTGCCCGATCAAGCTCTATGGGATAGTCCGCAAAGTTCTGGTTGCAGTAAAGAATCCCATCCGCATCGAAATCACAAGGGAACAGACCCACACGGCGCTCATAATCATCATTCACACTGATTCGCATGGTAGCAGCATGCCACCACCTGCCCTGATGATCCCGGAAGGTACTGCCATGCCCAGCTGCAGCGATAAACCCGCCGGGCTTGGAAGAGAAGGGATTGTGGGACTGATACATGAACGGGCCCAAAGGCGATTTGCCAACGTATACGCCATTGCTGTACACATTGTGCTGGGTATAGGGCGTTGCGTACTGCATGTAATAGAGTCCATTGTACTTGGTCATAAAGGCACCTTCAATGCAGGGCTTGGTGCCCAATGCAAAACGGATCAGCTTATCACCAAAGGTCTTCGGAGCTTCCAATTTATTATTCTCGCCAACCCGCTCCCATCCATGGATGCTTTCCTGTTCATGGATGATAGCCGTTTTCTTGCCAATGGGAATCATGGTTTTCGCATCCAGCTCGATTCCCCAGATAGGTTCTCTGGTGGAGCAACCCCAATAGAGATAGACTCTGCCATCATCATCCTGGAAGATAGCAGGATCCCAGAATTTCAGCGGCTGGGATACCAAAGTAAAAGGCTCGTGCAGGGGGTCATTGCTGACATAGATACCACACTTGTGA
>JAZNLC010000176.1:0-10477 GCA_045578895.1 Faecousia sp.
CTTGGCTGCGGACTCGATATACTTTTCAACGGTGAACTGGTTGTCCTTCACGAACTCCTGCTGCAGCAGGCAGTTCTCGGAATAGAACTTGTTCAGCTTACCAACAACGATCTTCTCGATGACCTGCTCGGGCTTGTTAGCCATCTTGGGATCGTTAGCCATCTGGACCATCATGATGCGCTTCTCCTCCTCCAGGACTTCCTCAGTGACCTGAGCCTTGTCCCAGAAACGGGGGTTCAGAGCTGCGATCTGCATAGCAGCATCCTTGCCGGCCTCTTCAACCTGCTCATAGGTCAGGTCGGTATCCAGGTTGACCAGAACGCCGATCTTGCCGCCAGCGTGAACATAAGCAACGGAAACGCCCTCAGCGAAGCGAGCGAAACGACGAACCTTGATGTTCTCGCCGATGACCAGAACCATCTCCTGCTGCTGCTGCTCAACGGTCAGAGTGTCGTTGTACTTAGCAGCCATCAGGGCTTCCAGATCAGCGGGGTTCTCCTTAGCGACGACAGCGGCAACGCCCTTAACGAAGTCAACGAACTTCTCGTTCTTGCCAACGAAGTCGGTCTCAGCGTTAACCTCGACCACAACGCCAACACCGTCGATCACGGTAGCGTAAGCCATGCCCTCTGCTGCGATACGGCCAGCCTTCTTTGCAGAAGCAGCCAGGCCCTTCTCACGCAGGTACTCAATTGCCTTATCGATGTTGCCGTCAGCCTCGGTCAGAGCCTTCTTGCAATCCATCATACCAACGCCAGTCATCTCGCGCAGGTTCTTAACATCAGCTGCAGTAAAAGCCATTTTTAGTTCCTCCTATAATTTTGATATCAAAGCGAATTCGCTTGAAATGCCAAATTACTCGGCGTCCTCGGCCTTCTCCTCGACCTGCTCGCCCTGCTTGCCTTCCAGGACAGCGTTGGCCATGATGGAGGAGATCAGCTTGATGGCGCGGATAGCGTCATCGTTGCCGGGGATGACATAATCGATCTCGTCGGGATCGCAGTTGGTATCAGCGATAGCAACAACGGGGATACCCAGCTTGTGAGCCTCAGCGATAGCGTTGCGCTCCTTGCGGGTGTCGACAATGAACAGAGCGCCGGGCAGCTTCTTCATTTCCTTGACGCCGCCGAGATACTTCTCCAGCTTCTCGATCTCGCCCAGGTGCTTTATGACTTCCTTCTTGGGCAGCATATCGAAGGTGCCGTCTTCCTGCATGGTCTTCAGCTGCTTCAGACGGTCAACACGGGTACGCATGGTCTTGAAGTTGGTCATCATGCCGCCCAGCCAACGAGCGTTGACATAGTACTGGCCGCAGCGTGCTGCCTCTTCCTTGATAGCTTCCTGAGCCTGCTTCTTGGTGCCGACGAACAGGATGGACTGGCCGCTCTCAGCCAGCTCGCGGACGAAGCTGTAAGCCTCTTCCAGCTTGCGGACGGTCTTCTGCAGGTCAACGATATAGATACCGTTGCGCTCGGTGTAGATGTAGGGAGCCATCTTGGGGTTCCAGCGACGGGTCTGGTGACCGAAGTGGACGCCTGCTTCCAGCAGGGCCTTCATGGATACGACGTTAGATGCCATAGTTTTGAAATCCTCCAAATAAATTTAGTTTCTACCTCCGGCGGTTTCATCCCCCCTGCCAACCATTTTGGCACAGACAGGAAGTCGACGCACCGTGCGGAATGCTGAAATATAATACCACACCAGCATTTGGATTGCAAGTGTTTTTTATGATATATTTCTCGAAAAATGCCCCATTTTCTGAAAACTTTGAGGACAGATTCTGCGCATTTCTTTACTTTTGCACTCTCCCTCGATACAATGGTGAAAAGACCTTTCAAAATCACATTCAGGAGGGATTCCATATGCTCGCCAAAACAGCCGAAGCACTTCGACAAAACCGTTATAAGGTCTCAGTGTTCGAGACGAAAGAAGAGGCCGTTGAATACCTTGCCGGATTGTTTCACGGCGATACGATCGGCTTCGGCGACTCCAGAACGCTGGCTCAGATAGGACTCAGCGAGCGTCTGTCCCGGGAAAACACCGTCTACGATCCCTTTCCCTGCACAAACAATGATGATTTTCTTGCCGTTGCCCAAAAATGCCTCACCACGGACTATTTTTTCACATCCGTCAACGGTTTATCCATGGATGGCATCCTCGTCAATCTGGACGGCACCGGAAACCGGGTTGCCGGTTCTCTGTTCGGTCACAAAAAGGTTTTCTTTGTGGCAGGACGCAACAAAATTGCTCCCGATCTGGAACAAACCATTTACCGCGTCCGCAACGTGGCCGCCCCTTTGAACGCCAAAAAGTATAATCTGCGCACTCCCTGTGTAATCAAGGGTGACCGTTGTTATGACTGTTCCAGTCCGGACCGAATCTGCAACGCCCTTGTGATTCACTTCAAGAAAATGAATGATATCGAGGCAGAGGTGATTCTGATCAACGAGGATCTCGGCTTCTGATTCGCACACAAAAAGGTCCACGGTTTGAAAGCCGTGGACCTTTTCAAAATTTACGGCGCCGTTTCCGTTCCGGTGCAGGATCCCGCCGCTGAACCGGCCGGTCCACCAGAATGATGTCGTCTCCGATCCGCTGAATACATTCCCACGGGATGTAATACTCATCTCCCCTGCCGAAGAGTCCAAAAAAGCGGCAGGGGCCATAGACGATCACAGCAACAATCTGCCCCTCCGGCACCCGCACCTCTACGTCATCTACATATCCCAGCCGGCAGCCGTCACAGATATTGATGACTTCCTTGCACTTCAAATCCCGAATTCTGCTCTGCATATTCTCCCCCCTGATTCACTTTATGTTTCTGCAGGATTGTCTTATCCCTCAAGGCATTCCCCAAATGCGACAAAAGCTCCCAGTATAGGAAAAATCGCCGCAGGCCATACTTCAAGCAGAAGTTTGAATGGTCTGGGAGGCGACTTTTATGCAGGGAAAAGTCGAGATTGCAGGAGTCAACACAGCAAAGCTGAAAGTTCTGAAAAATCAGGAAACCATGGAACTCCTGCGAAAAACCAAGGAGGGTGATCCTGCCGCCCGGCAGGAACTGATTGAAGGAAATCTGCGTCTGGTCCTCTCCGTGATTCAACGGTTTGCCAGCCGCGGCGAAAACGCAGATGATCTCTTTCAGGTCGGCTGTGTCGGCCTTATCAAAGCGATTGACAATTTCGATATCGCGCAGCCGGTAAAATTTTCCACCTACGGGGTTCCAATGATCATCGGGGAAATCCGCCGGTATCTGCGGGACAACAGCGCAATCCGCGTCTCACGCAGTATGCGGGATACCGCCTACCGGGTTCTTCAGGTGCGTGACCGACTGATTGCGGAATCTCAACGGGAACCAACCGTGGAGCAAATTGCAAAGGAACTGGACATTCCCCGCGAGGAAGTTGTCTTTGCCATGGATGCCATCGTGGCCCCCGTTTCCCTCTACGAACCGGTCTATTCCGATGCCGGTGATGCCATCTGTGTTATGGATCAGGTGCGGGACACCCGAAACACGGACGAGCACTGGACAGATCGCATTGCCCTGAAGGATGCGCTCCAGAGGCTGGATGAACGGGAACGCAGAATTCTTTCTCTACGATTCTATGAAGGAAAAACCCAAATGGAGGTATCCGCCGAAGTGGGAATCTCTCAAGCGCAGGTTTCCCGCCTTGAAAAGGGCGCCATTAATACCATCAAGAAAAATCTTTGAACCCTACCAAAAAGAAGATCCCGATATTCTCCGCCCACAGGAAATTGACGTTCCGGCAAAAACAGGGTACAATCATTTCCATAAATCAACACGATTCAGGAGTGATACAGAATGGATCTTCAATCTTTGATGGAACATTATAATACCCATAATCCTTTCTGCCAAAGAATGGGCGCCTATGTGGAGGAATTGCGCCCCGGTTATGCCCGCGCAGTGAAAACCGTAACACAGGAGGACACCAATCCTCTCGGCGTTCCTCACGGCGGACTCTATGTCACTCTGGCAGACAATGCCTGTGGTTTTGCGATCGCAGCCAGCGGCTCTGCGGCCGTCACCATCAATTCCACATTCAATTTTATGCGCGGTTCCAAAATCGGCGACCATTTGTCCGCCGAGGCCTTTGAAGTTAAAAGCGGAAAGACCGTCTTGGTCTATGAAACAAAAATCTCGGATCAGAACGGAACTCTGCTGTGTACCGGTACCTTCACATTCTGCCGTTTAAATCAAAAAACGGAAATTAACGGTTGAATCTCCCTTTATATTTAAAGCCCTCGGAGCATTGCTCCGAGGGCTTTCATGTTTGTGTTTACTTTTTGAAGCTGTCCTTCAGGCTGACGCTGCGGTTGAACACCAGATGCTCAGGAGAGGAATCCTTGCTATCCAGGCAGAAGTAACCCAGACGCATGAACTGGAAGGAAGGAGCAGTCTTGCCCTGCTTCTCAGTCTTCTCATACTCCTCAGCCACAGCCTTGATGCCGGCCTCCACCTTGCAGCCGGCCAGCGTCTCCAGAGAGTTGGGGTTCAGGCAGTCCATGAAGTCCTTATCGGCACCGTCGGGAGACTCGTCGGAGAACAGGTAGTCATACAGACGAACCTCAGCATCCACAGCGGTATTGGCATCCACCCAGTGGATGGTGGCACCCTTCACCTTACGGCCGTCAGCGGGATCGCCGCCACGGCTCTCAGGATCGTACTCGCACAGGATCTCCGTCACGTTGCCATTCTCATCCTTCACACAGCCAGTGCAGGTGATGAGATAAGCACCCTTCAGACGGCACTCAGGGCCACCGGGGAACAGACGCTTGTACTTGGGAACAGGAACCTCCAGGAAGTCATCCGCCTCCACCCACAGATTGCGGGAGAAGGTAACCTCGCGGGTACCGGCCTCGGGATCCACAGGGTTGTTCTCAACGGTAACAGTCTCGCTCTGACCCTCGGGATAGTTGGTAATGGTCAGCTTAACGGAACGCAGAACGCCCATAACACGCTCGGCAGTTTCGTTCAGATCCTCACGCAGGCAGTGCTCCAGGAAACCGTAATCAACGGTGGAGTCAGCCTTGGCAACGCCGATACGCTCGCAGAAATTACGGATAGACGCAGGCGTATAGCCGCGGCGGCGCAGACCGCACAGGGTGGGCATACGGGGATCGGCCCAACCGGAGACACGGCCTTCCTCCACCAGACGGCGGAGCTTACGCTTACTCATAACGGTATAGTTGATACCCAGTCTTGCGAACTCGATCTGACGGGGACGACTGGGAACATCACAGTTGTCGATAACCCAGTTGTACAGAGGGCGATGTGCCTCATACTCCAGAGAGCACAGGGAGTGGGTGATCCCCTCCAGCGCATCCTGAATGGGATGAGCAAAGTCATACATGGGGAAGATGCACCACTTGGTGCCCTGACGATGATGCTCAATATAACGGATACGGTAGATGACCGGGTCGCGCATGTTGAAGTTGCCGGATGCCAGATCGATCTTAGCGCGCAGGGTATACTTACCCTCGGGGAACTCACCGTTGCGCATACGCTGGAACAGGTCCAGACTCTCCTCGATGGGACGGTCACGCCAGGGTGACTTGCCGGGCACGCCGATAGAGCCGCGGTACTCGCGGAACTGCTCGGGGGTCAGCTCGCAGACATAAGCCAGGCCTTTCTTAATCAGGCCGATTGCCAGCTCATAGGTCTTTTCAAAATAGTCAGAACCGTAGTACATACGGTCATCCCAGTCGAAGCCCAGCCAGTGAATATCCTCCTGGATGGCGTCAACGAACTCGGTGTCTTCCTTTGCGGGATTGGTATCATCAAAACGCAGGTTGCACAGGCCGCCGTACTTCTCTGCGGTACCAAAGTCAATTGTCAGAGCCTTGCAGTGACCGATGTGCAGGTAGCCGTTGGGCTCGGGCGGGAAACGGGTATGAACGGTCATGCCCTCATACTGTCCGCCTTCTGCAATATCTTCATCAATGAATGCGTGGATAAAATTCCGGCTGGTTTCTTCCGGAACGTTCTTAATCTCTTCTGCCATAGGTTTCAGCCTCCCATGCTTTGTTTTAGCATTATCAATTTATTATACAAAATCCTCGTGGGAATTGCAAGAAAAATCCAGAGTTCCTCCTTCTGTCGCATTTCGACAGTATACCCAACCGCCAATAATCCTTCGAATTCGCCGTTCTCTTCATTTCCAGAGCGCAACTCCGTTGCTCGTGTTTCCATTTTTTTGAAAATTCTTCAAATAATTAAAAAAACTGACTTGAAAACCCATTTATTAATCGATATAATTGCCGATGAAATCGTTTTTTCATGAACATTCATTTCAAACATAGAAAGGCAACAACATGGAACTTAAAAATTTTGAGAGCATTCTGAAACTTCTCCCCAAATACGAAAAGCCCCTGCGTGTTATTCTGGCCGGTTCTGACGGTGAGAATATGATCCGCGGCATCTTCCAGGCCCAGAAGGAAGGCTTTGTCCAGCCAGTTCTGGTGGGCGATCGCGCCCGCACCATCGCCCTGCTGGAAAAGCTGGGTCTGGAGAAGGCCCCCTATACTATGGTGGACGTGGCTCCCGGCCATGACATCACTCAGGAGGCCATCAATATCATCAACAGCGGAGACGGCGACATTCTGATGCGCGGCAATATCGATACCCACAACTTCCTTATGCACGTTCTCAACCGTAACAATAATCTGAGAACCGACCGTATCATGAGCCATGTCTCTCTGGTCTCTCTTCCCGAGTATCCCAAGCTGTTGGCTCTGTCTGACATGACCGTTGTGATCAAGCCCTCTCTGGAGCAAAAGAAGGCTATCATCCGCAACACTGTCGATGCGCTGAATGCCTTCGGTTACAAGGATCCCAAGCTGGCTCTGCTGTCTCTGGTAGACGAAGTTACCTTCCACATGCAGGATACCGTGGACGCTCAGCGTCTGGTATCTGAACAGACCCGCCGCCCCTTCGCCGACTGCCAGCTGTGGGGCCCCATTCCCTATGATCTGATTCTCAGCAAGGAAGCCGCCCGTCTGAAAAGTTATGACTGCCCTTATTCCGGCGGCGGTTTTGACGGCATCATCGCTCCCGACCTTTCCACTGCCAACACTCTGGTCAAGAGCTGGCTGATTCACGCACACGCCGTTACCTGCGGCGCTGTCGTCGGTGCCAGAGTGCCCATTGCTCTGACCTCTCGCTCCGCAGCCGCCGAGGAAACTTACCTTTCTCTGGTATTCTGTGCCATTCTGAACGAGTGGCGTAAGAAAGAGGAGCAGTAATCTCTCAATCATGCAAAAAGACCGTCTCAAAAGAGCAATGTCATTAAGTTAGAGCCGATTAAGGGCCAGATGCTCTGCATCTGGCCCTTAACAACTTTTAATGCGCAAGATGAGGCGTTAAATTATGGCAACTTTTGTTCATAAATTGTTTACGGGCGCTCCATTGACAATCCTTTCTTTCTGGATATAATAACATGTGTAAAGATGTTTATCGTCTTTGCATGGCCTTGGTAGCCCAGATAGTGAGTTTGATTTTGAGTTTTTGATTAGCTAAAAGTAATTTCTTTTTTACAAGCGTTGAGATACCATCAATATGAAGAGTGATGTGTACCGCGCATGATAACGGCGTGCCCTGCCGGAGGGCTGCCGTTGTCATGCGCGGTTTTTTGTTTCCATCCGGCAAGTTGTTGCAGACGTTCTATGTAGACGGGAGGACGTTGTAAGACAGCAGCTTAGACGCTGTATTCCGTCACATGATATGAAAGGTTGGTAATTATACATGAAGATTATCCGTTTGATCCTCAATATTGTGCGCGGCTCTTGCGCCGAGGAAGAAAAGAGCGTTGAGGTTTTAGTTCCTGTTATGAGTGACCTTATGAAGATCAACAACGAAGCTATGGTTGTTCTTGGTATTCTAGTTGCTATGCTGACCGAGGCTTTCGGCGATCATAGCACTTACGAAAGCTATCAAGGCGCATCTCTTACCATCAAGATCTCCTGCGACTCTCATGTTCGTACTCTTTATAACAAGGAGTGCCTCATCCCCTGCACTGGTCGTGATCATCTGATTTGGCTGAACAAGACTCGCGACGAAGTTAGAAACAACTTGCGCATTTTTCTTATCAACGTCGCACTCAAACCATCTAATGGTAAACGACTATGATTGACGACATAAAGAAGTTGCTAGATAGCTCTATCGCTGATGCCGCCGCTCAGAGCATCGGTGGCAAGGACTTTTCCCGCAAGAGCGCGCTGACTGCTGAAAAGGTCATATCCACTTTAGTGAGCGCAGAGGGCGGCAGTTTAGCTAAGATTTTGCACGATGCGGGTATTCCAGTGACCGCGTCCGCGTTCAGTCAGCGTCGCGCTCAAATCCCGCCCGAGGTGTTCCGCTCTGTTTTCGATAACTTCAATTCTTCCTGCACCGATGGCGACCTGTTCCGCGACTATAAAGTGCTTGCGGCGGACGGAACGGCAGTCTGTCTCCCGCGCAACCCTGCCGCGCCCTCCTTCGTCCGGAATGACGGCATTCCCAAGGGGGTAAATCAGCTTCATGTAACCCCGCTTTACAACATTCTAAGCCGCACCTTTAACGATTTGGTTATACAGCCAGAGCCAAAGAAAGACGAAATCGGCGCGCTGGTGGATATGTTGGAGCGTAACACATTCACGCAAAAGACGCTCATCATCTGCGACCGCGGTTTCGAGGGGTACAACCTCATAGCACACTGCCTTGAAAAGCCGAATGTAGACTTTCTTATCCGCGTGAAGCAGAATAAATCCGCTATGCGCGAGGTGGCAAAACTGCCGATGATGGAATTGGACTGCACAATAGGCTTTACCATCACTACCACGCAGACCAACGAGGACAAGAAAGGCGGCTATATCCACTTGCAAGTCCCGAAAAAGAGCAAGGCAGGCTCCAAGACACGACGCGGACGATGGGACTTCCCCTCGCCCTATCCCATGCGCTTCCGTATCTGCCGTTTTCTGCTTGATAACGGCGAGTTTGAAACGGTGGCGACTTCTCTGCCCGCATCTTTCACTTTGGAGGACATCAAGGAGCTATACCACCTACGCTGGGGTGTAGAAACGGCGTTCCGCGATTGGAAATATACGCTCGGCCTTGTCAATTTGCATGGCAAATCGGATGCGTTCGCGGAGCAGGAGATATATGCCAGTTTGACCGCATTTAACTTCGCAAGCCGCGTTTGCCGCGAGGTCGTTATCCGTCAGCCGAAAGACGGCGTTTACGCCTACAAGGTCAACTTCAAAATGGCAGTTATGCTCTGCAAGGAGTTCTTGCGAACGCCAAAGGCGGACGGCGAGAAGCTACTGGCAGAAATCGCGCGATATACTGTTCCAATCCGTCCAGACCGACAGGACGAGCGCAATCTGAGGGTAAAGGGTTTCGCGGGATTTGTCTACCGCGTAGCCGCATAACGAAAAGAGAGGGGCGGGGTCAGCGACCTCCGCCCCTTCAACGCATTTATTTTTCGGAACCCCGGTTTTCGGGGGTCAAAACGGACATTTTCAGAAAAATAAATGTCGCCCTATCTTAACGCCGCTCAAATTTGCCTGCAACTGTGAAACGCCTACAAACAATTACAACAAGCATTGAAAATACGGCAGAAATGAGCGTAATTTTTGCCGCAACGCAACAGCATCACGCCTACGCAAAAACACGACACGCCTTGTCTACAATTGTCGTTGGGTGGGTACTTTTTAAGGAAATTCTGGAAGAAATTGGCGTTAAGTTAAGGGCACAAGTAAAATCTCAACATCTCGACACCACGCATTCAAAAATCAGGCCAAAATTGCGCAAAAGAGCAATAGTAGAAAAATCTTAACAAGCCGAGGGATGTACTCAAAAAGTTCAAATCGTAGTCAAAACGCCGAAAAAGAACGGACGGAAGCACCAAATTGTTCCCGTCCGTTTCTTGATTTAGAACTTTTTTCCCCGCTTCGTGCGATTTGAGCCGATGTTTTTTGCTCAGTAGCTTAACGCGGCTTTTGTGCGGGGAAAATAGTGATGTATGCGCCCCAATTTCATAAAATCCACACGCTCTATCAACTTCTGACCATGACGCATTCAAAAATTAGACCAATTGGTGGGAATATAGCGATAGTGGTTTAGTCGTGCAAAATTTCAACATCCGAACGGAAAGTATCAAAAGTTTGCGGGCTGGTTTCTCCTGCGCCTCTCTCTTTCTAAAATCATGCACAAGGGAAAATTTGCGATAAGTTAAAGAGGAAATTTCTCGCTTAGAATATCAAGATTAGAATGTAACCCGTGACCTTTGATAAAATGTTGTATATAGTGAGCCTTGGGGCATTTTGTCCCAAGGAGATCATTGGGCCAGAGCCGCACATTTTGCAGTTATAATCCGTTAAGCATTATGAAGGGAGGTTTTGTGGCACATGGATATTGAAGAACAATACGACAAAATATACCGTTACTGCTACTTTAAGTTATATGACAAGCAGTTAGCAC
>JAZNLC010000177.1:0-13826 GCA_045578895.1 Faecousia sp.
CCCAGTGCAGCGAACACTGAGAGCGGCCCAAAGGTGGAAAGTGAATTGACAGACCCACATTCCACCTCCATTGTACACCATAACGAAGGAGGAAATCAAGAATGAAATTGACAGAAAATATTGATGCCCATATTGCTGCCTTTGAGCAAGAAAGAGGGAAGATCGCTAACCCCAAGGTTGTGGAGCTGATAAAGGCTATGGCTGCTGCCGGCGATCACTTTGAGGCAATTGGCAAAAAAGATGCTTGTGGCGGATATGATCCGTGGACAAAAGAGGATTTTATCAAATGGGGCAAGCGGGAGCTTGCAGATCCGGAATGTAAAGACAATCCTATCGTGGATCTGATGTATCAGTGTTATTTGGACGGCTACAACGCTGGGAGGGCGGCTGTATGAAGATCACCATTGCGTACTTACCGGAGGAGCAGCAGAAGGCTAACAACCTTCTGCGTTGCCTCTGCAGCTTCCTGGGGGATAGTGTGAAAAAAGTAAAAGAAAATGACAATAATCCCCCTCATAAGCATATCTATGTGACCACTAGAAATGCCAAAAAGCATAGCGGCCCTAAGGGAAATGCTTGACTATACCCCCTATTTGTGGTATAATATATAATAGAAATACGGCACGAGTACCGCTCTTTTAGGGTTAGTCGATATCAACCGACATGGGAAACAGTTAATTCTGTTCTCGTGTCGGTTTTTCTATTCTGGGGCAGTTCGCTGCTTCTGCTCTGGAATTTGCGGTGGAATGCTGGGGGAAAGCAGCAAAAAGGCAGGGCAGGCCGTTTCTCCTTTCGGGTCTGTCTCTGCCAAACAAATGCGGAGATCGGTTTTCTTCCTTTCGCCGGTCAAAGCATAAAAATCAGCCTACCCAGGCGTTAAACGGAGGTACTTATGAAACGCGAATTTTTGTTAAATCTCAAGGTTGGAGACCAGCCGCTGCCTAAAGAAGTCATAGATGCTATTATGGCAGAAAATGGTCGTGACATCGAGCGAGCAAAAGCCAACGCCGGCGACAATGGCGGACCTGATGGCAAGATGTTCACACAGGAAGATGTAAACCGGATCGTATCTGAACGGCTTGCCCGGGAACGGGATAAGCTGGTAGACGATCGTGAGAAAGACCTGAAGGCACGCGAGGCGCGGCTTGACTGCCGGGACTACCTGGACAACAAGAAGTATCCTGCCAAGCTGCTGGATCTGCTCGACAGCTCCGACGTGGAGAAATTCAAAACCGCGGCAGATGCTATGGTTGAGGGCTTTCCTTCCATCGTGCAGCCTGATAGTCCTAAGCCGCCCCCTTATTCTGCCACTACTGGCACGGCGGCCTATGGTGATCCTGGAGCTGATGCTATTGCTAATGCCTTCAAACCTAAAGTTTGAGGAGATGATTTAATTTGGCTATTGAATTAGCAACCAAATTCCAGCCCCATACTGATGAACAGTTTAAGGCTGAAAGCAAGAAGTCCTTGCTGACAAATACCGATTATGACTGGACCGGCGCCCACACTATCAAGGTGTACAAGGTTTCCACATCCGGCATGAACGACTATAATCGCAAGGGCGAGAACAACGGCAACTGGAGCCGCTACGGTGCTGTAGCCGGTCTGGATGCCACCACCGAGGAAATGACCCTGAAGAAGGATCGTTCCTTCACCTTTGCCATTGACAAGCTGGATTCTGACGAGACCCAGCAGCAGCTGGCCGCTGCATCCGCTCTGGCACGGCAGAACAGGGAAGTTGTGATCCCTGAGGTTGATGCCTATACTTATGGCGTTATGGCGGCTAAAGCAGGTCACAAGCCTGACGAGCTGGCACTGACCGTGGATAATCTCTACGAGCAGATCTTGACCGGCTCCCAGGCACTGGACGATGCAGAAGTACCCGAGACTGGCCGTGTGCTGGTGGTTATCCCTGCAATCTACAATCTGATGAAGAAGTGCAAGGATATCGTCATGGAGACCAATGTGGGCAACGAGCTGCGCCTGCAGGGTGTTATCGGTATTCTGGATGGTATGAACGTCCAGAAGATCCCTGCCAACCGGCTGCCCAATGGCTTTGGCTTTATGATTGCCCACCCTGTGGCAACCGTGGCCCCTGTGAAGCTGGAGGACTATACCGTACATGAGAATCCTCCCGGTATCTCTGGGTCTCTGGTGGAGGGCCGTATTGTCTATGATGCATTTGTCCTGGACAATAAGGCTAAGGCCATTTACTACCAGTCCCAGCCTGTGGCAGCAGCTGCAGCAGTAGAGGACTAACAAAGGAAGGGGCGTGCAGGTGTTGCTTGTGCGCCCCTTTTTGATGAACGAACAAAGAGCGAACAGAGAGAAAAGCACCTTTGAAGCTCAAGCGAAGCACACGGAATCCGCTGCACTGAACTGTCGATGAGCTGTCGAGAATCTGCCACCATGAACAGGCGAACAATAGCGATTGAAGCCAGAGCGAAGCTTGAGAACCCTGCCCTAGACCTGATAAAACCTGAAATGCGAAACAAGGTCGTAGCTGGTCTCTGTTCCGTGGATTTACCCAAAGTATGCACTTTTTTTACACCAGATTGGAACGGCTGTTGGAGGAATGCAAAAGAAATGATTAAAACCAAAATTCAAATTAATATGATGCCAACGGAGAAAATCATAAAGCGGTTGGGTTTGGATGCTACTGGCGATGTACAGAGATTCCATACGCAAAATGTGTTACGCAGGATTGTAAAATACATGCCATTTACCACAGGTGCCACAATCAAATTAACTCAGGCACAAACCAATATTGACAGACCTGAAATTGTTACAGAAGCGCCTTATGCGGAGTATATTTTTAAGGGCAAGGTAAAGGTAGACCCACAAACCGGAGTAGCGGGTTTTATGACTCCTGAGGGGTGGAGATCCAGATACGGATGCACAAAGGTTGAGACATCTAGAAATTTGGTTTACAACAAAACCAAGAACCCGAATGCTGGTCCCCGTTGGGATCGTGCTTTGTCTGCGGCTGAAGGTCCTGCAATGGCTGCAGATTTGCAGCGATACATTGATATGAAGGCAGGTAAAAAGTAATCATGGACTGGAAAAACATTGCATTGGAGAAATTAAAGGATTACCAGGCAAAGCGACAGGCATTGGAGAGTATTCCATTGGAGATTGCTCAGGTGGAATCTACTATGACCAGCATCCGCAGTGCGCGGCCGGATGCTACGCCGGTAAAGGGTGGCAGCTCCGGATATGAGGATAAAATGCTGAGCTGCCTCGCCCATAGGGACGAACTGCAACGTGCCCAAGAACGCACTCAACTGTGGATCAAGGAGGTAGACGGTGCCCTTGCTGCTCTAGATCCGGGAGATAGGAAGGTGTTGGAATACCTCTGCATCTATCCCACAAAAGATGGCATTGACCGCTTGCGCAATGAACTGTTTGTTGAGCCGCGACAAGTGTATAAGAAACGTGAGAAAGCACTGCGCAAATTTACCATTGCTCTATATGGTTATGTGGAGAGTTAAAGGGAAAAAGTTTCCCTTATATTCACCCTTTGAATATTGCTAAGGTGTTCCAAATGATGCCACAAAATGCCGTAAAACTGGTATATTGGGGAAACGATGCGTAGAAATTCAATGGTATTCTACCAAAAGAAAGCACACCGGCTAATTCAAATCCCTCCATCTCCGCCAACAAGAAAAACCACCCTTTGGGGTGGTTTTTCTTGTTAGCTTCGATGGAGGGGATTTGAACCTATTGAAATGCAACATGCCTGTGGCATGTTGCTGCCACCAGTTCAAAAACTGGTGGCTACAATAGTTTTCATTCCCACGGGGAATGAAAATGCAAATCAAATCCCTCCATAAACCTACTCCAAAAGGGAAACGCCGCCTACGGGCGGCTGTTTTTATTGGCGGAGATGGAGAATAACAAGGGAAGAAGGGATTCCGGGTTTGAAAATGCGCGTATGATCTGTGAAAGCTGTTTAAAGCAGATCATCCAAAAGATCGCGGACGAAGTTCATGAACATGGCATACCCTTCGGGATTCAGGTGAACACCGTCCTGAACGAAAATATCTTCCCGCACTTTATCGTAATTACCGATATCCGCAGGATCAAGATAGTAAAACGCCTGCTTCTCCAAGGGAACATAGATACAGTTTTCTTCATTGGCACAGAAGTCTTCCAAATACCGGTTGTACTTCTCACGGATTTTGGTGTATGTGCTTACCTGACCTTTATGCTTTCGTGTAGGTTCCTCATTGAAGCAATAGATTCGGATTCCGGGGAAATCTGCTTTGGCCCACTGAATGATGCGGGCAAGGATTTCCATAGTATCCTCTGCGCTGTAACCGAAACCGATATCATTGCTCATAGTGGCAAGTACCAGTGCGCGGGGCTTGTAGGGCCGCACCATGCGGTCGTAATAGTAAAGCAGATCGTCGGCACTGCTGGTGCCAAAACCATGATTGACAATCGCCTGAGAACCGTCTTTCATCCGTACCGACTCTTCTAACATGGGATTATCCTTGCCTGCAATCGTGATGAAGGAGCAGCGGGTGAACAGGGAATGACCGTAAAAAAGGATCTTTCCTGTCTGCACCGGCACAGCTTCATATTTTTCGATCCGGTCTTCAAACCGCCTGACTTCTAACTTAGAACCAAACATCAAAAATACCTCACGATCATTATTTATCATAATAGTAGTTAACACAGTTTTGCGCAGGGTCGCCGTCCCGGGCCAAAAGCTCCGAAACGGTCAAAAACTCATATCCTGCGGCCATCAACGCATTCAGCCCCATGATCGCGCCTTCTACGGTGCTGCCGTAGATATCATGCATCAGCACGATGGAACCGTCCACGGTGTTGTTGACGATCTGCCAGTAGATGGAATTCGCGTTTCGGGACTCCCAATCCCGGGTATCCACAGACCAATAAATGTGGGGCAGGGCAATGCAATCCAGTACACGCTGGTCATAGTTACCGCCAGGAGAGCGCCAAAGGGTAAATTCCCGGCCTGTCAGTTCTTTCAGTGCGGCATTGGTATTGTTGAAATCCGCAGCGATCTGTTCAGAAGTGAGACGAAGCTGGTTTTCGTGATTGAAGGAGTGATAGCCGATCTCATGCCCTTCTGCTGCCTGACGGATCACCGTGTCGGGGTATTTGGAGATCAAGTCGCCAAGCAGAAAGAAAGTGGCCTGAATATTGTTGGTTTTCAGATAATCCAAAAGCCAGTTTGTATTGCCGCCGGGGCCGTCGTCAAAGGTGATGGCTACCTGACGGACATCGCAGACGCTGACACGGCAGCTGGCGCTGAGACCGGTATATTTTCCGGTAGCGGTAACGGTGACATCACCGTAGGCAAGGCCATATACGGTGCCGTCATCACTGACCTGCGCAATGGAGGGGTCGCTGCTTGTCCAAATAATCTCTTCACCGGTATCGGCAGGGTATACGGTCAGCTTGGGGTGCCGGTAATTACCCGGCTTGACCTTATAAAGTTCCCGGTCAAAGGTGAGGCTTTCGACAGGTGGCGCTACAGTGACAGCCATTTGGGCGCTGCTGCCGTTTTCCAGGGTGGCGGTAACGGAGGCACTGCCAAAGGCATGGGCGCTGAGGATACCGTCAGTGCTGACGGTAACCACTGCCTCGTCGGAAGAACTCCAACTGACATTCGGAGAAACGGGATGATTGAACAGGACTGAAATCGACTCTGTCTGACCGGGTACCATGGTCTGCCGGGAAGCGGACAGAGAAACGGTCAGCGGCTGCTCCAAAACGGTGACCATGATCCGTGCCAGCAAATTGCCATCGGCATCCATTGCATAGACATAGGCAGAACCAAGAGAAATACCGGTAATATTGCCGCCTTCGTCTACGGAAACGGCGGCACCTTCACAAAAATAAGAAACAGTACCTTCCGGGCCCTTCCAGGCTTGCGCGGTACCGGGGGACAGAATGATCATGGGATCAGAAGGCGCAGTACCGGAAGGCCGCCCTGCCTGGATGGTGCTAAGACCCAATAGATTCGATTTCAGCTGCAGAAAGTCGGTAATGGTAATGCTGCCGTCATAGTTGACATCTCCCGCAACTGCGGCGGTGTCCGTCAGAGTATCGCCTAATATGGCGGATTTTGCCATGAGCATATCGGTGATGGTTACGGCGGCATCTCCGTTCAGGTCACCGGAAACGATAACCGTCAGAGACTGGTCTCCGGCAGAAATGGTCGCGCCGGTGGCGGGCTGCTCCTGAGAGAGAACACAGCCTGACGGCATGCAAGCGTTTTGCAGATGGGCTGCAGAAGTGCCGGGGGCGACACCTATCAAAAAACCTTTTTCCCGGTCGATATGATAATAGGAAGAAGTGATCCCTTCCGTGGCGGGATCATAAACGGCAGCATGGGCTGACAGCAAAAATGGGCAAAGCATAGCTGCCAGGAGAGAAAGCATTATGCAGTTTTGGAAAAATTTTTTCATATTTTCATCTCCTGCCTTGCTTTCTATCCGGAGGACGGTTATCATAGTAACAACAGTATATGCACTGCTCTTTTATTATAAAGACGGTGCCAAAAAAATGCAACCGCAATGTCAAAGTTCGTCGAACATGGGAGAGAGAAAATGAAAAGGGTCGTTTGTATTACTGTGATCATATTGCTGCTGGTGGCCATGGCACCGACGGTACTGGCTGCCGGCAGTGCATCCATGAGCGGCCCGGGAACGGTGCGTGCCGGGGATACCATTACGGTATCCTTTTACGCGGGGGGCGGCATCTTCGGCGGTTCCGGGTCGGTATCTTATGATTCTTCACAGCTGACCCTGCAGGGGTACACCCAGGCCATCGGCGGCAGCTGGGCGGTGGAATTCAGCGGAAATAACTTTGTGTTTTACGATAACAGCATGGCATCCCCTGTCAGCGGTGCGGTGATCTTTACGGCGACCTTCCAGGTCAATGCTGTGGCGGAAGGTACAGTGATCGCTGTTTCTGCCAACAATGTAACACTGTCCGACGGCAAGCAGGATATGGCTATCGGCACCTGTACATATTCGGTAACGGTGGCACCGCCTTTGTCCGGTAACTGCCGTCTGGCAGCGCTGAGCGTTGAAAACGCTTCCATTACACCGGGCTTCTCTCCGGATACACTGGAATATTCCGCATCCGTCCCCTTTGAAATATCCTCTCTCATAGTATCTGCCGCAGCGGAACACCCGGGGGCAAAGGTTTCGGTGAACAGCCCCGGCTTGAATGTGGCAGGTTATACCAATGTGACAGTAACCGTCACTGCGGAAAACGGCGCGGCCAGGACTTATACCATCCGGGTATTCCGTGCCCAGGATCCCAACTATGTACCCAGCAGCAACGCAAATTTAAAAGAGTTGTCTGTGGAAGGGTATATCCTGTCACCGGTATTTTCCCCCGAGGTATGCCAATACTATGTTTGGCTGCCCTATGAAACGGAGTCAGTGGCGGTCAAGGGTACGGTGGAAGACTACCGGGCCAGACTGACGGTCTCACAGCCGGAACTGCTGACACCGGGCGAAGGAACAGATATTGCCGTGACGGTGAAAGCGGAAGACGGAACAGAGCGGATCTATACAGTTACGGTCGTTAGGGCACCTGCCCATGAAGATGTGGACCGGTTTTTGAACGGAGAACCGGAGCCTACGGAGCCCACAGAACCAGATGAGCCGGAAACGGTACCTACGGAAGCGACAACGGTACCGACAGAGGAAACAGTACCGCAAACCCAACCTACCGAGGTGCCTGCACCCGATGAACCGCCTCAGAATGTGCCGGAGATCTCGCTGCCGGTGCTGATCGTTGCGCCTTTGGTCTGCGCCCTTGTGGGCGCGGCTGTTGGCGTAGCGGCAAAATACGCGGCAGATAAGCGTAAAAAATAAAACGATCCCCCTTGCGGAAATGTGGCCGCAAGGGGGATTCCTTATTGATCCAAAGAATAATAGCGAATGCCTATGCCGGCGCCTACAGGTTTGCCTTCAGAAAGCCATTGGGCATAGGCCCGCTGCAAGGAGGTATCCCTGGGAAGCTTTGCGGGATCATCGGTTTCAAAGGTCTTGAAGATGCGCCACAGGTCCGGCTTGCTTTGGTAGATATTCGCCCGGATGATGGTAAATTCCTCCATAAACTGACGGATGCGGCTCTCAGGCGGGAGCATTTCATAATGACCGGGGAACAGCAGCCAGGAATTGCAGTGGAACAAAACCTTACTATCGGGGAAATGGTGGGCAAAGAATTTTGCGGCTTCTGCCATGGAGGCATGGACCTGCTCCATATCCAAAGGACAGCCGGAGGGAATATGCAGATTTACGGCAGTCTGACCGTTGAAGCAGTATTTGCCGTCAGTGGAAATACAATCAGGCATTTGGATGATCTCATACTGCAGTCTGCCGATAACAAATCGGGTCATAGCAAAGAACCCGGCGAACCAGGGGGAAACAAAGCTGCCCCAAATACCCTTTACGGTATAACACTCGTTCAGCTTGCTGCGCAGATCTCTTGCAACACCGGCATAATAATCTTCCGGCAGGCCCATGCGGTCATATTGCGCCTTCAGCGGCTGCATGCACAGCAGGAAGAAAAGCAGAGAAGCGGATTCCGAGTGAATTTTTTCCGCTTCCGCGGCGGTCTTGAGCGACTCCAACAACGCTTTTACATCGTCGGAGGTTTGAATTCTGCCGCAGATATAGTCATCCAAATTCTGCGCCAAAAGCTGCCGCAACTTGCTGTCCTCGTCAAGCTGCTGCACGAGATTCAGCAGATATTCCGCGCCTGCTTCCGGAAATTCATATCGGGCAAAGAATGCTTGCAAAAAGTCATACCACATAGTATCATCTCCTTGTAGAAGATTATGACACAATATGACAGAAAATGCAAGGAGGCAGGTATGGAAAAAAAGAAAGGCATACACCTGAAAGATCTACAGGAATTTGGCGGTTCTATGTGGTTTCTGCTGAAATGGTTTCTGATCAGTGTGGGAATCGGCGTGATCGTAGGCGGTGTTAGTTCGGCATTCGGTCACACGCTGATCTTTGTCAATAACCTGCGCACCCAGTATCCTTGGTTGATCTATTTTCTGCCTGTGGGCGGTTTGCTGATCGTAGCGCTGTACCGGGCCTGCCGCAATACCAGCGATAAGGGTACAAACACAGTGGTTGCATCCATTCAGGAATCTACGGATATTCCATTCCGTATGGCACCGCTGATCTTTATTTCCACCACCATTACCCAGTTGGTGGGCGGCTCTGCCGGTCGGGAAGGCGCTGCGCTGCAGCTGGGCGGCAGCATCGCAAAGCGGTTGGGTAAGCTCTATGGGCTCAGCGGCGACAGCCAGCGAACCATCGTTATGTGCGGTATGAGCGCGGGATTTTCAGCGCTGTTCGGTACACCCTTGGCAGCGGCTATCTTTTCTTTGGAAGTGGTCAGTGTGGGCATCATGCACTATTCCGCACTGGTGCCTTGCGTCATCGCATCGCTGACGGCGCACTTTGTGGCGGCCTTTTTTAAAGTACCGCCGGAGGTATTTCCGGTGGTGGGTCTGTCTGCCGTTACCCCTTGGAGCCTGCTGAAGCTGATGGCTTTCGCGGCAGTGGTAGGCGGTGTGAGCATTCTCTTCTGCCTGCTGCTGCATAAGGCGGAGCATCTTTATGAGAAGTACATTAAAAACCAATATATTCGCATTGCTTTGGCCGGCTGTATTCTGATCGTCTTGACCCTTGCGCTGGGAACGCAGGAATACTTAGGTTCCGGTATGGGTATCATCGAGCATATTTTCCATGAGGGAGAGGCGCACTGGTATAGCTTCCTGCTGAAAATGCTCTTTACCGCGGTAACCCTTGGCGCGGGCTTTAAAGGCGGCGAGATTGTGCCTTCCTTTACAGTTGGCGCGGCTTTTGGCTGCGCTGCCGCATCCTTGCTGGGATTGCCCGTTCAGCTGGTTGCGGCCTGCGGCATGGTGGGCCTTTTCTGCGGTGTTACCAACAGCCCCATTACCTCTTTGCTCATCGCCTTTGAACTCTTTGGCTTCGAGGGAATGCCTTATTATTTGGTGACCATTGCGGTCAGTTACATGGTCTCCGGTCAGCACAGCTTGTACCATAAACAGAAGATCGTCTTCTCCAAAACACAGACCAATTACATCGCCAACCGGGAATAAAGAATCAGCCGCCGCAGTTTTTACTGCGGCGGCTGTGTGTTTAATAGGTGCGATTCAGTAAATCTTCAGGAGAAGGAAGGGCCATGTTTTCATACCAATCCAGAACCTCATGGTAGAAGGGCAAATCCTGGCGGTACCAATAGGTGACTACGGATTGACCGCTTTTGCACACATCTCTTTTGATATAGTTCATATAGAATGTCCACGTTTCCTCAGTAGGTCCATAACTGAAATTGATATGCAGTGCGGTGTAGTAGTCAGATACTGCATCTGCGGTGACACCGTCTGGGAATGTCCACACATATTCTGTATACATTTGTCGTTTCTCTTCCTGAGTCTTTGCGGTGGAGAAATCAGGGGCTGGAACTTCCTTCAGTAAGGTGTATTTGTGGTCAAAGATCATAGGGATGATGGCTTCTTTTGCTTTGTCATTGACCGGATCGCTTGTGTTGGTTCTATATGCCCGCACAAAGTCCGGATTATAAATGTCTTCGCCAATGGGACTGGTAGGAATTTCTTTCGCGGGATTGGTCAGCAGACACACGCAGGTTACCGCAACTGCGACAACCGCTGTCGCTATGATCCAAAAGGTAGCCTTCTTGTAGCTCAGAACGCTCTTGATCCGCTCCTTGACACCCACTTCTCCGAAGGCAAGGGGACAAGCGCTGATGCGGCTGTGCTGGGCACAGCAATTGAGCAGCGCCTGGGAATAGTCTGCCCGTTGGCTGGGATCTAAAGTTTTGATCACCGCTTCGTCGCAGGCAAATTCCAGATCCCGGCAGAATAGGGCATAGGCGACCCATACAAGGGGGTTGAACCAGTGTACGCAAAGCAGCAGAGATCACAAAGGCTTCCACCAGTGGTCCTTCCGGCGGATATGAGCTTGTTTATGGGCCAGCACGTGCTCTTTTTCAAAGAACATGATGTTGGTGGGCAGGTAGATCTTAGGATCGCGGATACCCAAAACAAAGGGAGAGACCACCGCTTCGCTGACATAGCAGCCATCTTCCAAAACCGCACCGCTGACTTTGCGGCGCAGCCGGTAGAAGCTGATGAGCATGTAGCTGATCATTGCGGCAACACCGAGGAGCCAAAGAATACCGGCGAAGGGAATCCAAAACTGTAAAGGATTCATGCTGGCACCGGGATCCGGGGCAAAGACCTGGCTCATCAGAGGATTGATAGCTTGATCCACTGCGGAGATGCCGCTGTAGATCTGAGGGGAGCCGGACATTAGAATATCCGTGCCAACAACTGTGTCGCTGGGCAGAATGCTGAGTTTGCTTTCGAAGGAAAAGGGCAGAAGCAGACGGACAGCAACCAATGCCCAAAGACCCATCCGGAACCAACCGGGAGCCTTTTTGAAAAGAAGCCGTAGTACAAGTACCGCAAGGATCACCCATCCGGCGCGGATACTCATATTCAGTACATCCAGGAATAATTTACTCATCGCTATGCTCCTTTCTGTATTGGTCAATCATGGCCTGCACTGCGTCAATGTCGTCTTTGGAAAGTTTTCTGTGCTTGGCAAAAGCGGCAACAAAGGCAGGCAGGGAATCTTCAAACTTGCTTTTGACCAGGTTGTCGATTTCGGAGGCCTGGACTTCCTCCTTACTGACCAGTGCGGTGACAACGGTATTCTCGTTTTTCAGAATACCGCGCTCGGAAAGACGCTTGATCACCGTGTAGGTGTTGGTAGGCTTCCAACCCAGCTGCTCCTGGCACAGCCGCACCAGCTCTTTGCTCTTCACCGGCTCATGCTCCCAAAGAATCAGGCAGAAGCGGTACTCACTTTCAAATACTTTCGGCTCTTCAATGCGCATACCTCCTTTTGATCTAATGTATTAGAGTAACTATGCTCTAACATGTTAGAGTGAAAATGTCAATAGGGAAAATAAAAAAAGAAGACCACCAGGTGGCCTTCTTTTTGGCGGAGAGTGTGAGATTCGAACTCACGGTGGGTCGCCCCATCACCAGTTTTCAAGACTGGCTCCTTAAACCGCTCGGACAACTCTCCATGCCGCTACACTATAGCATTTTCTTTCCGAAAAGTCAAGGGAAGCGGGGCCCACGGACGCTGTCAAAAAGAGGAGCTTTACCAAAAATAGGCTTGCTTTTTTTGCACAAAGGACTATACTTAACTATAAAGAAAGGAAGCGAATGCAATGACAAAGGATTTGACCGTTGGCAATCCCTTAAAGGTGATCGTCAACTACATGATCCCAGTATTTTTGGGTTTGGTACTGCAGCAGGCCTATAACCTGGTGGATACCATGATCGTTGGCCGCTTTGTTGGTGCCAATGCCCTGGGCGGTGTCGGCGCAGCCAGTTCTCTGTGCCTCATGGTCATGGGTATGAGCATGGGCCTTTGCTCAGGCTTCTGTATCCCCATTGCCAATGCTTTTGGCGCTAAGGAAGAGACCAGACTGCGCAAGAATCTGGCTCATGCGATCTACTTGAGCGCCATCAATGTGGGCCTGACCATGTTCATCTTCTTGACCTTCTGCCATCAGATCCTGGTGCTGATGAACACCCCGGCAGATAACTTCCAGTTTGCTTATGATTACGTGTTCGTGTACATCATCGGCATGCCTTTTACGGTGCTGTATAACCTGTCTTCCGGTGTTGTCCGTGCTTTGGGCGACAGCAAAACGCCGTTGTACTTCCTCTTTGTTTCTTCTGCCTGCAACATTGTGCTGGATCTGCTGTTTGTTGTTGCGCTTAAAATGGGTGTACCCGGCGCGGCATGGGCGACCAACATTTCCCAGGCAGTTGCGGGTATTACCTGCCTGATCTACATGATCAAGAAGCTGCCGATCCTCCACTTCCAAAAGGGCGATATGAAGTGGAGCGGCAAGACAGCGGTGCATATGCTTGCCAACGGCATTCCTTTGGCGATCCAGTACTGCATCACCTTCGTAGGTACTATGGCCATGCAGGTGGCTGTCAATACTTTGGGAACCATTTATGTCAATGCGGTAGCGGTAACCAATAAGCTCAACAGCATGATGAACTGCACCTTCAATGCCATCGGCCCCACTATGGCGAATTTCGTGGGTCAGAATGTGGGCGCGAAACGGCCCGACCGGGTGCGCAGTGGCCTGTTCTCTGCAATCTTCATTTCCGCTGTGTTCAGTGCGCTGTATATTATTTTGGCAGCGTTCTTTACGCCCCAGATGGCAGGTTTGTTCCTGGATCCTGCGGAACCGAACCGGGCAGAGATCATCCAGTTGGTGCGGCAATACTTGCTGACCATGGGTGTATTCAGCATCCTCATCGGTATGATCATTTCCCACCGCTTTACCATGCAGGGCATGGGCTTTGCGAATTTGGCTATCATTTCCGGTACTTTGGAACTGGCGGCAAGACTGCTGGTGGCATTTATCCTGGTGCCGATTTTGGGCTATGCCGGTGTGTGCATGGGATCTCCTATGGCATGGATCTTCGCCAGCTGCTTTGTTGTTCCCGGTGCCTATATCTGCCTGGGCAGGCTGAAAAAGAAAACCGCGGCGGAAGCTGCGGCGCAATAAGTAATTCAGGCCGGGACAAATGTCCCGGCCTTTTGCTATTCAATGATATACGCGTTTACGATCTGTCCATAGTAGGCGGTGTGATAGTCCGCGTGGATATCCTGAGAGTTTTCCGGATAGTGGGTAGGCGGCTCCGGATCCGTCATGCATTCGGGATA
>JAZNLC010000178.1:0-1539 GCA_045578895.1 Faecousia sp.
CGCGCTGCCGGTGGCAGATGAAGCGGGGCATAAGCATGTGCAGCGGTCAAAATTTCGTGAGCGGATAGCAAACAAGAAATTTTGGGTACCGCAAACGGATCACTGCCCGCATAAACGATCATTTAGTGGAGGAAAGCGGTATGACACACAACCGGTGGTGGCCGGGAGTTGACTTTGTATAAAAAATTGCGTATAATAGCATTATTGTATTATGGAGAAGTATGGCAGGTTGACAAATATGGCAAAAACAAGACAGGAACAATACGGAAACTCCAGTATTTCCATGCTCAAGGGCGAGGAACGTGTGCGTAAGCGCCCGGCGGTCATTTTCGGCTCTGATGATCTGGAAGGCTGCAAGCATGCGGTATTTGAGATTCTTTCCAATGCCATTGACGAGGCAAGAGAAGGGCATGGCGACACCGTCATCGTGACCCGTTACGAAGATCTCAGCGTGGAAGTGGAAGACTTTGGCCGTGGTTGTCCCGTAGACTATAATGAAAAAGAAAAGCGCTATAACTGGGAACTGGTGTTCTGCGAAATGTATGCCGGCGGTAAGTATGGCGAGAATGGCGAAAACTATGAATACTCCCTGGGCCTCAACGGCCTGGGCTCTTGTGCTACCCAGTACGCATCGGAATTCTTTGATGCCACCATCCGCCGTGACGGCTTCCGCTACGACCTGCACTTTGAAAAGGGCAGAAACAAGGGCGGCCTGAAAAAAGAGCCTACCGACCGGAAAAAGACCGGCTCCTTATTCCACTGGAAGCCGGATCCTCAGGTCTTTACGGATATCAACATTCCTGTAGATTACTATCGGGATGTACTGCGCCGCCAGGCCGTGGTCAATAAGGGCATTACCTTCAAATTCCGCAACCAGGTGGGCAAAAAGTTTGAAGAGGAAGAATACTGCTATGCTGACGGCATCAAGCAGTATATTGAGGAAATGGTAGGCGACAATGCCTTTACCATGCCCGTATACTGGGAAACGGAACGCCGTGGCCGGGATGCGGAAAACCGCCCGGAAATGAAACTGAAGATCACGGCTTCCTTCTGCTTCAGCAAGCAGGTCAGCCATATCGAGTATTACCATAACTCCTCCTGGCTGGAGTATGGCGGCAGCCCCGACCGGGCAGTACGCCTGGGCTTTACCGCGGCTTTTGACAAGTATCTGCGGGATAACAACAAATATACCAAAAATGAAAGCAAGGTCATTTTCCAGGACATCCAGGACAGCCTGGTGATGGTGACCAACTGCTTCTCTACCATTGGCTGCTTTGAGAATCAGACCAAGAAGTCCGTCAATTCCAAGTTCACCCAGGAAGCCATGACCGCCTTCTTTAAGGATCAGCTGCAGGTATGGTTTTTGGAGAACAAGCAGGAGGCTGACCGGGCTGCGGAGCAGATCCTCATCAACAAGCGGGCAAGAGAGTCCGCGGAAAAAACCAAGACCAATATCAAGAAGAACCTCAGCGCCAAGGTGGATATCGCCAACCGGGTGCAGAAGTTTGTGGATTGCCGCAGCAAGGATACGGAAAAGCG
>JAZNLC010000179.1:0-7226 GCA_045578895.1 Faecousia sp.
TTTCTGTGGGCAGGCCTTGGTAACGCCATGACCTTTTCGTAAGACATGCGTTTGGTTTTGATCTTCATAGGATATCTCCTATCTGTTGTTATTCCTTTGCATTGTACTATATTCTTTTCGTGTCCGCAAGCAAAAAAGACAGTTTTTGTTCCCTTTACCAACAAAAACCGCCGTTTTTTCAAACGGCGGTTTTGCATTATTCGGTTTCTGCCTGTGTTTCTTCAGCTGTCTCCACCGGAACTGCCACACGGTTGACGAACAGATCTTCCTTTTTATGCGGCTTGAAACTCAGCACCACCAGCAATAGCACGGCAGCAAAGCAGCTGGCCGCTGCCAGCAGCTGGCTGACCCGGAAGTTGCCCCAGTAGAGGCTATCCACCCGCAGGCCCTCGATCATAGCCCGGCCCAAACCGTACCATGCGACATAGCCCAGCGCTATCTGACCGTCATACTTACGCTTCTTGGAAAGGAAGTGCAGCAGCACAAAGCCCGCCGCGTTCCACAAGGATTCATACAGGAAGGTAGGATGGTAATACTCCCAGGTTTCCGTATATTGATTGAAAAGGCCCATGCGGAAAAAGCTGTCAGTAGCCGCGCCAAAAGCCTCCCGGTTGAAGAAATTGCCCCAGCGTCCAATGCTCTGGCCGATCAAAAATCCCATGGCAACCAGATCCAGCAATGCGGGAATACTGATCTTTTTGATTTTACAATGGACGATGACACCGATCACAGCACCGATGACACCGCCGTAAATTGCCAGTCCGCCCTTCCAAATGTAAAACACGGAAATCGGATCGCTCTTATATTCGTCCCATGTGAATACGCAATAATAGGCACGGGCGCAGAGGATTGCAAAGGGTACGATCCACAGCACACCGTCAATGATGTCATCCTCCTTGATTCCGAACTGCTTGCTGCGGCGGCAGGCATACAGCACTGCCAGCATCAGTCCCACCGCGATCACTACGCCGTAAAAGTGGATGCTCAGCGGGCCGAGATCAAACCCTCTTCCGGGGTTCATTTCCAATCCTAAAAAGGGGAAAGAAATGGTCGAATAATTACTGGGGTTCATTGGATTACCTCCTGTTCATGGTTCATTGGCAGGATCACACTGAGGCAGCACCGCTGCTGTGTCACCACCCGCCGGAGAAACGCCAGGACTTCTTCTGCCGTAATACTTTGGAAGACCCTGGGAAAATCGAAATAGTCAAAGCCGGAGAAATGATAGGCACAAAGCCGAAAGCAGGTGGAGTCAAAGCTGTCCAGATCCCGGATACGGCGGCCCAAAGCACTGCGTTTCATCCGCAAAAAGTCTTTCTCGTCAATGCCGCTTTGCAGCAGTTTCTCTGCTCTTTCCAGGATTGCGTCCCGGACAGCATAGGGCTCGTCACTGTCACCGGAAACGGTAAGCATCGCCATACCGTCTACGGTTTCAAAGCCGCCGCCGAAAGAAGAATCGATCAAACCGGCTTCATAAAGCTCCAAATACAACCGGGAAGATTCTCCGAACAGCGCTTCCGCTGCCAGGTCGCCGATCATTTCCTGCCGCACCGCCGCTTCGCCGCTGCCGATGGGTTCGCTCTTGAATCCCAACTGGAACATGGGCATGGCCACTTCCATCTGCGCGGTCACTTCCTGCCGGGCGCAGGTCATAGCTTCCTGCCAGGGCCGCAGCTTTTGGCCCGCCTCCCGTTTTTCGCTGCCCAGCATTTCCAGGGCGATGTGCTCCACCGCTTCTGCATCTACATCGCCTACGACACACAATGTCATATTGGAAGGGTCGTAAAAGGCCCGGTGGCAATCCGTCAAAACCTGAGGAGTGATCTCCGCGATGGATGCACGGTCGCCCAAGATTGGCACCCGGATAGGATGGCTGCCATACATGGCCTCCATCAGGTTCTCAAAAACCCGGGTATCGGGGCTGTCCGCGGTCATATCGATCTCCTGACCGATGATGCCCTGCTCTTTTGCCACGCTTTCCTCTGTAAAATAGGGTGTAGACACGAATTCCAACAGCAGCCGCAGACACTGTTCAAAATGATCCGTGCAGGAAAAATAATAGGCCGTCATGTCATAGCTGGTAAATGCATTGGGGTTGGCACCCAGAGCGGCAAATTCCGCCGACACCTCTCCCCGGGGCATATCAAAAAGCTTATGCTCCAGATAATGGGCCACGCCCGCAGGCGCTTTTCTCTCTTTTCCATCCAACAGGTAGTCCGTGTGAATGGAGCCATAATCTGTTACAAAGTAAGCCAGCTTCTTCTGAAAGCCCTTTCTGGGCACCACCGCCAAAGTCAAACCGTTGGATAACGTCTTGCGGTAGACCCTCTCATCCAAGTGGGGATATTCCTGCCAACTCATTGCGCTACCCCCTTCAGGAAGAATACACTGTGCAGCTTCAAAGTCTTTGCTGCGGCACATACCTGCTCCAACGAGGCAGACTCCACCTGCTGCATATACTCCGCGGGACTTAGCCGCAGACCGCTGAGTGCGGCGCTGGCGTAATAGTTTTCAATTGAGCCGGGAGAATCGTGAACGGCAAGCAGGCTGCTGCGCAGCGCTTCCTTGGCTGCCGTCAGTTCTTCTGCGGTGATGCTGCCTGCCCGGCAGGCTTCCAGCTGGGAGAGCACCTCCTGCCGTACTTTCTGATCCATCTCGCTGTCGATACCGGCAGATACCGTCAAAATACCCTTGGAGCCGTGATAACCTGAGCCGATCGCATAGCAAAGAGAAAGGGTCTCCCGGATATGGCTGAACAGTTTGCTGGTCATACCGCCGCCAAAAATTACATTTAACAGCTGCATGGCAATAAATGCTTCATCCCGGATCGTCACCGGTGTCACAAAACCCATACACAGCTTGCCCTGATTGACATCCATCTGTGCCGTCGTATCCGTTTCCTCGGCAGGCTGCAGCGGTGTCTGCGGGGGCAGCGCTTCGTATTCTCTGTCCAGCTCCCGGAACATATTTTCTGTCAGATGCGCTACATGAGCAGGCTCTGCCGCGCCCACATAGAACACATCGATGCGGCTGGTTTTCAGGATCTGCCGATAGTGCTCGTACAGAGAGTTGGGTGTGATTGCCGCCACATCTTCCTTTTCTCCCAGCCGGGGGATCCCGAAGGTATCATTGGCACACATGGAACGGATCAGCTGTTCCATAGCATAGGCCCGCTTGTCATTGAGGTTTGATTCAATGGTGGAGATCAGATTCTTCTTCTCACTTTCCACATACTCCTCCCGGAAAAGGCCATCTTCCAGTAGGGGCTGCAGCAAAAGTTCTTTCAGGAAATCTACCACAGGCGACAAGATCTCATCGCCTTCCATGGCAAACCGGTCTTCGGTAAAGCTGCTGTAGAGACCGGTGGTTTGGTAATCGCCGATCCGCCGGACCAGCGTGCCTACGGACGCGCCGTAGAGATCGTCCAGCCGCAGGGTGATATCCCGCAAGTCCGGGCAGGTTTCGCTGCCCCGCAGCAGCACCGCCGGCAGCAGTGCGTTCAAAGCTGCCTCCCGGCGGCACATGGGCCGCACCAACTGGATGCTCATACAGCCATGTTTGAATCTGTGGTCGGAGACACACCGCAGGGTGATCCCCGTTGATATAGGAAAGGTTTGGGTCATTATGAGACTCCTCGATAAACATTCTTTTGGGTATTATATATCAGTTTTCCCCAAATAGGAAGTAGGTAATAAAAATTTAACGGTTCTATCCGTTGCGTTTTTCTTTGTTTTGCGGTAGAATGAAAGGATGAATGACAAATGATCGTTTAGCGGCGAGCCGCCGCTCCCAATTCGCACCAAAACTTCTACTTGTCGTTAGTGCCTTGCCCGGTATCGCCTTTGCAGTGGTTTTCGATAGGTTTTTAGGGGGATTCCCTAAAAATTCTATCGATAATTGCCGCAGGAACGATACCGAGCGGCCGCGAGCCTGACCGCCGCCGGTGGCGGATAAAGGGAAGGCGCAGCGTGTGCAGCGGTCAAAATTTCGTGAGCGAATAGCGAACAGGAAATTTTGGGTACCGCAAACGGGCTCAGGGAAGTGACGACAAGCACCGCACCGGGCACGAATTGTCTGCGGGCACTGCCCGCATAAACGATCATTTACAGGCCCAGACAAAAGCATCCTCTGCGGATTGCCGCAGAGGATGTGGTTTGTTATGTAAGCAGCAGATCATCCGCTACCTGATAGGTCAGGTCACCGGGATAGAAAAATCGGATCTTTTCGGGGGCGATGCAGATCTGTACCTCCCGGGCGGTGCGCAGCTCGCCGTCCAGATTGATAGGTGTCGGTTTATCGCAGAGGATCGTCAGCTCCTTGGTGCGGTAGTGTGTTACCAGCTTCGGAAGCTCTTTGTATCGCCCGTTCTTATATTTACCTACCACGGCGGGTACTTGCAGCCGGGACACATGCTTGACTACCAGGACATCCAGCCAGCCGTCGCAGGGATCGGCGGTGGGTACCGGATTGAAGCCGCCGCCGTAGTAACGGCCGTTGCAGGCGCAGATCATGGTCTGCCGTCCGTCGATGACCTCGTCGCCGATCTTTACCACATAATGCTCACTGATACCCTTCACCACATTGACGACGGTGGAGACCGCATAGGCCCGGAATCCGCTGAGCAGGGGGATACGCTTATAATTGGAAACATCGGTGCCGATCCGGGCATCAAGACCGACAGAGCAGATGTTCAGGCAGATATCACCGTTGCAGCGCATCAAGTCGAACTCTGCTTCCCGGCAGTCCAACAGCCGCTCCAGATCCTGAAACGCATCGGGATCGGAAAAGATCTTTACAAAATCATTGCCGCTGCCGCCCCGGTAGCAGGTGACGGATACATTGGGAAATCCTGCCGCGCCGGCAACCACCTCATTGAGGGTGCCGTCACCGCCGCAGGCATAGATGCGGTACTGCCCGCCGCTTTCGGCGGCTTCCCGGGCGATCCGGGTACACTCACCGGGAGCGGTGGAAACCTCGATCCGGTAGTCCAGATTGCGCATGCCGCATACTTCTTCAATATTTTTGCGGTACTGCTTGGTCCGGTCCCGGCTGCCGGCTGCGGGGTTGATGATAAACAGATGGGTCATTTTCTTCTGTCCTTTCGGGTTTCAGAGGTGAACATATAGTAATCGCATTTGATCTTGCCGTTGTAGAATTTTCGCTTTTTGTCCGCCCGGCGGCCGAAGTAATGTTCAAATTCCGGTTCGGAGGTGATCACATACTGCTTCCAGCCGTTGGCATACTTCAAATGGCGGCCCAGGGCGGCATAGAGCCGCTGGGCGCTGTGCTGTTCCATCATACGCTCGCCGTAAGGGGGATTGCATACGATGATGCCGGAGTCGGTAGGCAGGCTCATCTTGGTGGCATCGCCGTCTTTGAAGGTGACACAATCGGCAACACCGGCCTTCTTGGCATTGGCAAAGGAAAGAGATACGCACTGGGGATCGCTGTCAGAGCCAACGATGCGGTACTTGCCGTTGAATTCCTTGTCTTTGGCTTCTTCCTTGGCCTGGGTCCAAACTTCCTTGCTTACCCAGGGATATTCCTCTGCCGCAAAATGGCGGTTCAGGCCGGGTGCCCGGTTTTTCGCGATCAAAGCCGCTTCGATGGGAATGGTGCCGCTGCCGCAGAAGGGATCCCAGAAATATTCCCGGCCACGGAAGCGGGTCAGCTGGATCATGCCCGCAGCCAAAGTTTCGTGCAGAGGGGCGTCGTTGCCGACAGCCCGGTAGCCCCGCTTGTGCAGGCCGGGGCCGGAGGTATCCAGAGAAAGGGTCACCTGGTCATTGAGGATGGTAAAGTGCAGCTGGAACTTGATGCCGGTTTCCGGCAGCCAGTTAACACCGTACTTTTCACCCAGCCGTTTGGACGCTGCCTTTTTGATAATGGCCTGGCAATCGGACACGCTCATCAGCTGGCTGTTCAGGCAGTGACCCTTTACGGGGAACTGACCGTCCTTGGGAATGAAATCTTCCAGATTGGTGCGGTAGACACCCTGAAACAGTTCTTCAAAACTCTTGGCAGGGAACTGGGCCAATACCAGCATCACCCGCTCGCCGGTGCGCAGGCAGATATTGGCTTTGGCCATGGCGCTTGTGTCGCCGGTAAAGAGGACTCGGCGGTCCTCCACCTTTACATTTTCCATATCCATGCGCCGCAGCTCGTCGCCCGCCAGGCCTTCCAGGCCAAACAGACAAGGCACGATAAATTGCAAATCTTTCATATATCCTCCATGCGGATCATTCGCCGTCAGGGAATGATCTTCTTTGCTTTCAAGTATCTCTCTTCTTCAGAAAATACGCAGCCGCAGTATTTCTGCATGTAAAAACCCAGTTCCTTTGCCTTGTCCTGGCCTGCGTGGAAGTAGGGACGGAAATCCCGGTAGAGGAATTCTACACCGAACGCCGCAGCGGCCCGCTCCGCGGTTTCGCGCATCAACTCGTGATTCTGATAAGGGCTGATGAACAAGCTGGATGTGAAGCTGTCAAAGCCCAGTTCCTTTGCCTGCCGGGCGGTTTCAAACAGCCGCATTTCGTAGCATTTGCCGCAGCGGTGGGCGATATCCTCTGCCACTTCCCGGATAAAAGGCCGCAGGGCATAGTCGTTTTTCTCGATCAGTTTTAGATCAATGGTTTGTGCGTAGTCCCGCAGGCAGTTGCGCCGGGCGCGGTATTCCGTAAAGGGGTGGATATTGGGGTTGTACCAAAAGCCGGCTACCTCAATGCCGTCCGTACGCAAAACATCAATGGGCTGGTTGGCGCAAGGGGCGCAGCAAATATGCAGTAATGTTTTCATAATCTCTCCTAAATCATAACAAAAGCGGAAAATCTTTGCAAGGGACTTCACAAAAGCTTTACAAAAGCGTACCCAGCATACCGTCTTGGAAGGGCTGCCCCAAGCAGACGGGCAGAATGCGGTTGTGCAGATCCTCTGCTTTTACATAGACCTTCAAATAATTGGGAGTGTGGCCGGTGAAGTATTCTCCGTCCGCTTCCTCAAATAAAACTTTGTGGACAGTTCCAACCATAGCGGCTTCGTAGTCGGCGCGCATTTGCTCAGCCACAGCAATGGCGGCCCGGCTTCGGGCTTCCTTGGTGGCGTTGTTATGCTGCCCGGGCATTTTATCGGCAGGGGTGCCGGGACGGCGGGAATAGGGGAAAATGTGCATATCCGCAAAGCCGCATTTGCGGATAAAGGCCAGACTTTCGGCAAATTCCACTTCCGTT
>JAZNLC010000180.1:0-5926 GCA_045578895.1 Faecousia sp.
ACATCCGGGTCATCACTCAAACGGAGAATGTTGTCATAGGTGACTCTGGCCTTCTGCTCGGCCGCCAAATCCTCTGTCAAGTCTGCAATGGGGTCGCCCTTAACCTGCATGGTAGCCGCTGTCCATGGAGTACCGGAAGCAAATGTGGGATAAACGCCAGTTGTATGATCTACAAAATAGGGTGCAAATGCGGAGTCCTGAATTTGGGAATCCTTCAGGTTTCTAGTAAGCTGATGAACAATTGCGCCAACCATCTCCAGGTGCCCCAATTCCTCGGTGCCGATGTCTGTCAATAGCCCCTTCAACTCATCAAATGGCATAGAGTATCGTTGGGACAGATATCGCAATGACGCGCCCAGTTCTCCGTCAGGACCGCCGTATTGGGAAATAATGATACTGGCCAGTTTGGGGTTTGGTTTATCGATTTTTACAGGATACTGAAGCTTCTTATCATATACAAACATATTTACACCTCCTTATTGGCACAATATTCCCAGGGCCACGGGTCATCCAACCATCTGTAAGGCCCTTCTGTAGGTGTTTTATGCGTCAATTGACCGCATTTCTTTGTGTATGCCATTACACCTTCATGGTAGAGCTTTTGATAGGTTTGATACAATTCTAGGGCTTCTTTATCTTGCCTGTGGGTGTCCAAATACAGTGCCAATTCCTGAATGGCAAAGGCCATTGTTTGCAGTTCGTTCAGCGGTGTGATCGGCTTCTCTCGTGTATTTACCATACCCATAAAGGGCAGATCTAGGCCGGGATACAGCGTACCACGAATGAAACCTTTTCTCGCCTCATACTTCGGTGGATTTTCCAATTGAAAGGGAACATAGGGATTCGCCAACGGCGCCGTTGCCGGCAAGCGTCCCTCGGCACCCGTTTCCATTTTCTTTGTGATCATAAATGGATACCTCCTGAAAAACAGCGTTCAGAACAGTCGTTCCGAGTCATACTATGCCGCAAATAATATATTGGTTCAGTTTCTCATCTTTGCAGCATATCCATAGTGTGGAGGTGTTGGGCTTGAGAAAAAAAACATTTTCCCTGACTTTTGTTCCGTTATACGGTTTGATCTTTCTTGCATTGCTTTTTGTTACGCTCATAGGAAGCAAAGCTGTAACTGTAATCTATGAAACCATGCCATTGACAAACCGACATGTTATTGTAATCGATGCAGGACACGGGGGAGAAGATGGCGGTGCTACCTCCTGCACAGGCATTGTGGAGAGTCAATTGAATTTGCAGATTGCACTAAGGTTAAACGATTTGTTACACTTGCTTGGCTATCAAACAAGAATGATTCGCACAGAAGATGTTTCTGTATATACTATTGGTGATACCATTGCTGCTAAAAAGATATCCGACTTGAAAGAACGTGTTCGAATTGTTAACTGTACAGAAAATGCTGTATTGCTAAGTATCCATCAAAACTATTTTACAGACGACCGTTACAACGGAGCACAGGTATTCTATTCCAGCAATCGCGAAAGCGAGATACTTGCAAAATCACTTCAGCAAAGTTTGGTTAAATCACTAAATCCTGGTAGTAACCGCCGGGCGAAAAAATCCTCAGGCATCTATCTTATGGAACATATTCAATGCCCTGGCGCTCTGATTGAATGTGGTTTTCTGTCCAACCCGGAAGAAGAATCAAAGCTATGCAGCGAAGACTACCAGAAAAAACTATGCTGTGTTGTTGCTGTATGCGTAGGAAACTTCCTTTTATCTTGACACTTATGCTTTAATACATTAAAATCACTACAGAATAGTCATGATTCGTGTCCTTCTAACCAAGCCGAATCTTACCAAACGGTTTTTGAATTTATAATTTATATGATCCAGAGAAGAAAAATATAAAAATGAAAATCGCCGTAATCAGAACCGATATATCATATCAGTAATAGAGAAAATATACTCTCAGATTTAGAAAATACATAAGGAGTTGTTCTATGGCAAGAGCGAAGACAATCTTTTACTGCACCAGCTGTGGCAATGAAACACCCAAATGGCAGGGTCGCTGTCCCGCCTGCGGTGCCTGGAACACAATGGAAGAACATATCGAAAAACCCGTAGCTGCTGGCAAGGCGAAATCAGGTCCCGTTGGCATGAGCAGAAAAGCACAGAAGCTTTCTCAGCTCGACACGGATGATGAGATCCGTTTTTCTACTGGAATGGGAGAACTTGACCGTGTTTTGGGTGGCGGCGCTGTAGCAGGCTCTCTAGTCCTTGTGGGCGGTGCTCCGGGAATCGGAAAGTCGACATTATTATTGCAGATCTGCAACAGCCTATGCGTCGGTCGAACAGTACTGTACGTGTCCGGTGAAGAAAGCGAACGTCAGCTGAAGCTCCGTGCTGTGCGTCTCGGTGTTGCACCTGAAGAGCTGTATATACTCTCCGAAACACGACTTTCCGATATTATGGAATCCGTTGACGAAGTCAAGCCAGATATTCTGATTGTTGACTCGATCCAAACGCTTTATAATGAGGAAAACGATTCTTCTCCCGGAAGTGTTTCTCAGGTAAAGGATTGCACGATGGCAATGATGCAGTTGTCAAAGTCGCAGGGCATTACTGTTTTTGTTGTAGGCCACATCAACAAAGATGGCGCCATTGCGGGACCAAAAGTTTTGGAACACATGGTAGACTGCGTACTGTACTTTGAGGGTGATCCCAATACTTCTTATAGACTTCTCAGAGCCGCAAAAAACCGTTTTGGATCTACTAACGAAATCGGTGTTTTCGAGATGCTCGACAGCGGCCTTGTTGAAGTACCGAATCCTTCGCAAATGCTCCTGGCGGGAAGACCGGAAGGTGCGCCTGGCACTTGCGTCGCCTGCGTTATGGAGGGAACCCGTCCGGTGCTCGCTGAAGTACAGGCACTGGTATCGAAAACTACCTTTAACGTTCCCAGAAGAACCGCCGACGGCTTCGATTTTAACCGCGCTGCACTACTTTTGGCTGTTGCTGAAAAACGTGGAGGCATGAAGCTGAATGTGTTTGATGCGTATATCAATGTCATCGGTGGCCTTCGTTTGGATGAGCCGGGAGCTGATTTATCTGTTATATTGGCCGTTGCCTCATCTTATCGCGACACTCCTGTTGCGGATGATTTGGTAGCAATTGGCGAGGTTGGCTTGACCGGAGAGATTCGCAGTGTCTCTCAAATGAATCAACGCTTGCAGGAAGTTGCAAGACTTGGCTTTAAAAAGTGCATCATTCCACACGGAGGTGCAGAGAAGCTGGAAATCCCGGAAGGTCTTTCCGTTTTTCGTGTTCGCAATATTAGTGAGGCTATTGCCGTAACTCTGTAAACCATTGGTTGATTTCTCCCAAATTTGCAGTCATTGCGTTTTCCAATAACATGATGTATTATGAACGCAATGGGCCCGGAATTATCACAAGGAGAAATACTATGGAAATTGGTAACCAAATTAAAATACTGCGGCAACACAAAGGTGTTACACAAGAGACTATGGCCGAACATCTGGGGTTAACACCGCAAGCTATCAGCAAGTGGGAACGGGATGCTGCCACTCCGGATATTGCGCTGCTTCCGGAAATATCCGCTTATCTTGGTGTTACAATCGATGAGTTATTTGCTCTCTCTGACGATACCCGGATGGAGCGCATTCAGAATATGCTTTGGGATGATCGCTACTACGATCCGGAAGAGGTTGAGTCTACCAAAATATTCTTGCTGAATAAGGGCGTGAAGGAACCGGCAAACGGCAAGGTATATGCGCTCCTGGCTGAGATGGAGAACCATCTGGCACAGGAGCACCACGAAAAAGCCGCAGAGTATGCCAAGGAAGCACTCCGGCGGAATTGGAATCTGCGCGGACCGCATTCGGAACTGGAAATTGCAATGAGCGGCCGAATTCATGACTGGAACTATAGCAATCACTACCTTCTTATTAACTTTTACCAGAATCATATTGAGCAGAATCCGAAGGATTGGCGCGCTTACATGACCATTATGGATCAGCTGATTGATGATTACCGTCTGGAGGAGGCAGAGCTGTACTGCGACAGATTTGCACAAATCGATAACAGCTATCGTGTTCCGCTATATCGAGGTATGATCGCCTGGCAAGGAGGGGAGAGGGTTACCGCTTTTGCCATATGGAGGCAGATGGAAGCGGACTATCCGGAAGAATGGTGTGTTTGGCATAATATAGGCGATTACCTGGTTCGCTCCGGGAAGTATGACGAAGGGCTTAGATACTATAGAAAGGCATTGGATGTTCAGAAGTCACCTCCGATGCTGGATCCCTTGGAGGCAATCGCCCAGTTGTGTGAAATTCGTGGTGACATCTACGGAGCGATTGCTGCGAAAAGGGAACAGGCAGAACGAACTGAAATGGAATGGAAGATTTCCGGCGAGGAGCTGGATGCGGTGATTCGCGATATTGAGCGCCTCGAAAAGAAGCAGTTTAAATGATTTAATGCGCTGTTCCGTAGTGGAACAGCGCATTTTATGTATTTTATTCACCGGAGAAGTCCAGCTTTGATAGGGGATTAGCCTCTGCAGCGATTTTTAGCTCCGTATTTTCGATGTGCGTGTAAATCTGGGTTGTATTTAGGTTCTCATGACCTAAAACCTCTTGAACTGTCTTTACATCCACACCGCCGGAAAGCATCATGGTTGCTGCAGTGTGCCGCAATTTATGGGCAGAATACTGTGTTGGGTCAAGTCCTGCTTGCAGAAGTGCTTTATCGATCAGACGGTGAACCGCAGTAACACTAATACGATTTCCGTTCCGGGAGCCAAATAAAGCTCTATTGTCAGTAAGTTGTTTTTTGTTGCGTTCGACTAAATATGCATCAATTGCCTTCTTGCAAGGGGATCCAAAGTAAACGAACCGTTCTTTGTTACCTTTACCGACGACACGAATTCGATCCTCATACACATCCGCGATATTTAATCCTACAAGCTCACTGCGTCGGATACCACAGTTTAAAAACAACATAATGATCGCATAGTCACGCAGTTTGTTTTGACCGTCTACGCAAGCCAAAAGCTTTGCAGATTGTTCCATAGTCAAGTATTTGGGCAAGCTTTTACGCAATTTGGGATATTCTAATTCTGCAACCGGGTTTTCATCTAACTGTTTTGTACGCACGGTAAGGTATTTGAAGAAAGATTTTATGGCTGAAAGTTTTCGGGCTCTTGAAGCGGCTGATATACCGTATTCCGGAATCTTGTCATCTGGATTCGCTGTCCGGTCATTTGCAAGATAAGAGAGGAAATCAAACACATCTGATGAATCGATCTGGGAGATGAACGCTAACGACACGTCGCGTATGTCAATATCGTCTAGGCGTGTTTGGATCGGCATATCATTTCGCATCAGTTTTATAAATCGCAGGAACATACGAAGATCCAAATAGTATTCTGAAATGGTAAGCTGCGATTGTCCTTTAATGGTTTCGTGGTATGTAAGGAAATCCTTGAGGATCTGGGGGCAATCCGAGTATCGCTTCATAGAAAAGACCTCCTAGTGTCTTGATATCATTATTATAACACATAAAGTCTGTTAACGCAACAAAATTTTTATTTTGTTGCGTTCGGTAAAGCGGTACCGTCGGCAGCACCGGCAATGCTTCTCCCGCTCTCTTTGCCCAAAATCCAGGTTAAAAAAGCTGATCACCGTGCCGATCGGCGCTGAGGTATCTAATTATGTGTGATGTAATTATGTGTTGGTGTACTGATGATCAAGGCGAAGTTGATTGTCCGCATCGTGAATTTTGTACTTGTCCTCTTGCTTTAAAAGACCGGCCTTGCATGGATCCTAAATGTTGTCCTATGATTGCTGGTGAACTTCCCTTTGTAGTAGAAAAATAAAATGGTGCGCGCTAGCGCACGGTGCGGATCCTGGCAAGTCGGATCGTAGCCATGTCGTTCTGTGAGCCAAGGAGT
>JAZNLC010000181.1:0-20975 GCA_045578895.1 Faecousia sp.
GGTCATACCGGCAGATTCCAGCTGGAAAACACCCTGGGTCTTTCCTTCCGTCAGCATACGGAAAGTTTCCGGGTCATCGTCCGGAATTTTGGCAATGTCAAAGTCCGGCACCATTTTGCGGATCTGCTGCTGGGCATCTTCGATAACTGTCAGGTTGCGAAGGCCCAAAAAGTCCATCTTCAGCAGGCCCAGCTCCTCAATGGTGGTCATGGTATACTGGGTCACGATCGTATCATCGTTGCGTGACAACGGCACATAACTGCACACGGGATCCGCGGTGATCACCACACCGGCCGCGTGGGTAGAAGTGTTTCTAGGCATACCCTCCAGGCTCATGGCAGTATCAATCAACAGCTTGACCCGCTCATCACCGTCATACATTTCCTTCAGCTTGGGCGATACTTTCAGCGCGTCCTTCAGCGTAATATGCAGCGGCATGGTGGGTACCAGCTTGGCAACCACATCGGTTTCCGCATAGGTAAAATTCAAAGCACGGCCCACATCCCGAATGGCGCCACGGGCAGCCATGGTACCAAAGGTAGCGATCTGCGCCACATGGTCGGCACCGTACTTACGCACTACATAATCAATAACCTCGCCCCGGCGCTCCTGGCAGAAGTCTGTATCAAAGTCAGGCATGCTGACACGCTCGGGATTCAGAAAACGCTCAAAGATCAACGCGTATTTCATGGGGTCCACTTCAGTGATGTGCATGCAGTAAGCAACGATAGACGCTGCACCAGAGCCACGGCCCGGGCCTACCGGAATCCCCTGTTCCTTTGCATAGCGGATAAAATCCCATACGATCAGGTAGTAATTGACATAGCCCATACGGCTGATAACACTGATCTCATACTCCAACCGCTCTAAATAACTCTCCGGCGGGTTGGTATACCGCTCCGCAAAGCCGTCCATACACAGCTTGCGGAAATATTCTTCATTGGTATACCCCTCCGGTACCGGAAAAGACGGAAGGTGATATTCATTGAAAACGAACTCCAAATTACACCGCTGCGCGATTTTTTCAGTGTTTTCAAAGGCATCCTCACAGTTGGGGAAAAGCTGACGCATTTCCTCCTCACTTTTGAGGTAAAACTCATCTGTTTGGAATTTCATGCGGTTGGTGTCATCCACGGTCTTGCCGGTCTGCACACACAGCAGAACATCCTGCATAGCGGCATCTTCTTTACGCAGGTAATGGGCATCGTTGGTGGCCACCAGCGGCAGACCGGTTTCCCGTGCCATGCGCATAATGCCCTGGTTGACAGAGCGCTGCTCCGGGATGTTATGATCCTGCAATTCCAGGTAGAAGTTACCATCCCCAAAAATATCGGCCATTTGCAGGGCATATTCTTTTGCCTGCGGATAGTTTTCATCCAGCAAATACTGCTGCACACCACCTGCCAAACAGGCAGACAGCGCAATCAATCCTTCATGATGTTCCCGAAGCAGTTCAAGGTCTACTCTTGGCTTTCCATAGAAGCCATTCATGAAAGCCTCTGAAACCAGAAGGCATAGATTTTCGTAGCCGGTCCGGTTTTCACACAGCAGCACCAAATGGTAAGGATCGTTGTCAATACCGTGTACACGGTCACTCATCAGCCGGCGGGCAACATAGACTTCGCAGCCGATGATAGGCTTGACCCCTGCTGCCTTCGCTGCCTTGTAAAAATCGATACAGCCATACATGACACCATGATCGGTAATGGCAATGGCATCCTGGCCAAGTTCCTTGACGCGATCCATCATACTGCTGATCCGGCAGGCACCGTCCAGCAGGCTGTATTCTGTATGCACATGCAGATGCACGAAGCTCATGCTAGACCTCCTTTGCTGCCTCCACCAGCTTTTTCAGCCGGTGATTCATTGCGGGTTTTGTAATAGGCGGCTCCATCATAGCCGCCAGTTCTGTTAAAGATGCGGAGGGGTTCTCTTCTCTTGCCTTTGCCGCCTGTTGCAGCTTTTGTGGCAAATGTGCCAGTTTTCCCCGTTCTTTCAAAATCCGGATCACCGCAAGCTGCTCCTGCGCTGCTTCTACCACCTTGGATGTATTGGCTTCGTCGCAGTTGCAGCGGCGGTTGACCTTGTTGTTCAGTTCCTTTTCCAATCTGGCTTCCATAATTCCCATGGCCGCAACCGGCGCACCCAGGAATGTTAAAAAGTCAGAGATCATATCGCTCTGCTTCAAGTACAGTACATGGCCACCGCCACGGCGGGCAGACTTCGGTGCAAATCCCACCGATTCCTGCATCAGCGCGTAGGCCTCTCTGGATACGCTGCTGTGGGTGGTAGTCAATTCCAAATGGTATCCCTTTTCCGGGTCCGTTACCGATCCGCCGGAAAGAAACGCACCACGCAGGAACGCTGCCTTGCAGCAATCCTCCTCCACCACGGGCAGATTTACATGCAGCGAAAGCGTGTCTTTTCTGTCGAATCCGTAAGCAGCCATGATGGTTTCCAGCTTTTCTTCCCGTAGGATCTGAAACACCAGCTTTCCGGTACTTTCCGGTTCCGGGATAATATCGAAATCCAAAGAAAAAGCCTTGCGGAACAGCTTCGGCAGCATCTCAGAGAATTCCCTGCTTTCTGTGATGATCCGAATGCCATCGAACCCAAAACTGTTACAAAACAGCAGCACACCAAAGCTTTCTGCCAAAGCGCAGCAATTTTTCGTAGGAATGCCCCTGCACATTTCAGCCTTTGCGTTAGCGGAAAACGACACTGCCATTTTGCTCTCTCCTTTTACCAAATTCTCACTTCCGGCTCCAGCCGAATACCGGTATTTTCGTAAACTTTGTCCGATACCTGCCGCAGAAGTTCTTTTACATCTTCCGCTGTTGCACCACCTGCGTTGACGGCAAAGCCGGCATGCTTTGTGCTGATTTCAGCGCATCCCACACGGAATCCCTTCAAACCGGCCTGATCGATCATGGCCGCCGCGTAGCCGCCAACAGGCCGCTTAAAAGCAGAACCGGCCGAGGGCATATCCAGGGGCTGAGATGTTTTGCGTTTTGTCATCAGTTCCTGCATTTTCCCTTTGATTTCCTCAGCAGGTGCAGGAGTCAGTTGAAAATCGGCATACAGCACAATTCCCTTTTCCTCTTCCAAACAACTGTGACGATAGGAAAATTTCATCTGTTCATTGCTTCTTACAGTGACCTCACCGTTTTGATCCATGACAGCAACCTGCGTACATACCTGACAGATCTCACCGCCGTATGCACCGGCATTCATATAAACGCCGCCGCCAACAGTACCGGGAATACCGTGAGCAAATTCCAAACCGGAAAGACCCAAATTGGCCGCGAATACCGCAGCTCTCGTCATGGTTACACCGGCCATGACCCGGATAGTTCTCTCATCCAGCTGCTCCATTCCGTCCAGCGCATCCTTCAGGCAAACAACCATACCGTCGATACCGGCATCCGGAGCCAGCACATTGGTACCTGCGCCCAAAATCCGTGGTTTGTGACCCAATGCAGCTGCAGCCTTCAGCGCAGCGGCAAGTTGCTGCTCGGTTTTGGGAAACACCATCACTTCCACACCGCCGCCGATCTTAAAAGAAGTGTGCTTTGCCATTGGTTCCCAAAAACGATATTCTACATTTGGTAACAAAGCAGATATTTTCTGCTGAAAAAGTGTCAATTCAGTCATAAACGCCTCCGGGTGTATAGTCAGAATCAGTATATCATATTGCAAACAAATAATCAATTATTACTTTCCGTTATAGAAGAAAAACAGTGTTCCAAAAAGGAAATCCCATCCTCAAAATGAGGATGGGTCAGCGTCATTACACTTCCTGAAGAAAAGCTACCAACTGTTCCATACTGCGCAGGACCGCAGCGCTCATGGCTTTTGTCTCCGGGTTCTCCGGTACGCAATCCGGTATCAGGATCGGCATCATTTTCGCCGCATATGCTGCCCGGATACCGGCAGGAGAATCTTCGATTACCACACAATCTTCCGGCTGCAGACCAAGCATATCCGCCGCTTTCAGAAAAATATCAGGCGCGGGTTTGCCTTTTTCGATCATGTCACCGCCTACCACCGCGTCAAAATACTGCAGTACATTGGCATGTTCCAGGTGAGAAACCGTCTTTTCCAAAACCGTAGAAGAAGCCACCGCCATGGGAACCTTGTGGGCTTTCAGCCAGTTCAGCGTATCCGCAACACCCGGCATCAGCAGGTCATCCCTTTGCGCGATAGCTGCCTCCGCGATCCGCACCCGCTCCGCATGAAGATCCATATAATTAAAACTCTCACCCATGGCATCTTTATAGATCCGGTTAGCCGCCTTGCTGCTGATTGCCCGGGTCTTCAAAAGCACTTCATCCGGGATATCATAGCCGGCGTTTTTTCCGGCCTGCTTCCAGGCAGCCATATAAATCCGCTCGGTATTCAGCAGTGTGCCATCCACATCGAAAATTACACCTTTCACCATAGTGACCTCCTATGAAAAAAGCAGCCGGATAAACCGGCTGCCTTCTATGTAAGAAATTACTTTTCCACGATTTCCAGCAGTTCCATGGGGCAAGCCTTGACGCAGATGCCGCAGGAGATACACTTGGAAGCAGGATTCTCCGGCTTCATAACCATGACCTTCATGGGACAAGCTTCCACACACTTGCCGCAGCTGACGCACAGCTTTTTGTTGATCATGTAAACACCGGTCTTAGGATTTTGGGTGATAGCACCATGCTCACAGGTGCGCATACACTTACCGCACTGGATGCATGTAACGGGCTTAGCACCGGTACCCTTGGCAACCACCTGGATGCAGGACAGGTCCTGGTGAAATTCCTTATAGAATGCGGTGGAACAGGCACGGACACACTCCAAGCATGCCATGCACTCAATATTCTTCTTGACAGCCAGCTTCTTCATAGTAAAAGCTACCCCTTTTCATTTTATTCTAGCCTATTATACAAGACATAGCAAAAAATAGCAATGGTAAAATTCCATTTTTTTAGCTGTTTTTTGTCTTAGTAATTTTTTCCAGTGTATTTCCTGCTTTGAAGGTAATACTACCTCTGAAATCAATTTTTTCAGGAGGTTTCACATGAAAAAGATTTTGAGTGTCGCGTTCGTGCTTGTCCTTACCGTAGCTGTTTTGGCCGGCTGCCGCAGCAATAAGCCTGAACCTACCACCGTACCCACCAGCGCACCTACCCGGGCAACCACCGCGCCTACCACTGCACCTACCACCATGCCCACTACCGCGCCTACCACACAGCCTACTCAGCCCAGCACTGATATGACCGGCCCCAGCATGGGGGATATGATTCCCGGTACCGACGATACCATTGATCCCTCCAACGGTGCCAACCAGGATGCTACCGGCACACGGGGTATTCACTAACATGGGGCAACGCCCCATTACATAAGGTCTTCCCAATCCAGTGTAGCTACGCCGTCATCCTTAACGATGCAGGGAATGCCAATACCGCCATTTTCCCGTACAGCATCAAACAGCGGATTCCCTTCCCGGATCGCGAGGAATTCTTTCAGGTGCAGCAAATTATCAGCAAAGTCCAAGTATTCGTAGGCAACACCTGCTTTATCCAGGTCCTCCCTGCATTGCACGCAGTCTTTACACAGCATAGATCCGTAAATCTTGATCATATTCCACCTCACAATACCGTTATGTAACGGGTCAGGTTCTTTTTCATGCGCTCTACTGCTTCAACTGCCGCTACAACAAAGTCGCTACTTTCACTTTCTTTCCAGGCAGCTGCAACAGATGCGCCTGCACAGGAGGCTGCTCCATGGCCCAGTTTGTCGAAGGCATAGCTGCAGTTTTTTGCGTTGGCGTTGGGATAGTCATAGCCATCCAGCAGCAAAAACAGTTTTGGATATTTACTGCGCAAACCACGCAAGCTGTCTGCCGCGCTGGCAGATGCCAGCACTCCCACCTGAGAGTAGCCGTACTTCCCTACCACGCTCTGACCCTGCCGGTTAATAATATCCGCAAGGGCGGTATGCACCAAGCGTCCGCCGGACAGCAGGTCCTGCACTTCGGAAGCGGATTTGTTGGCTGTGCGCACCACCGGGAAGAGACTCTTACCCTGTTTGCAAAGAGGCAGGTATGCTTTTAAAACATCGCTGCCCAAATAGGCTGAGACAACCACAGAATCGCAAGGATAGGGACTTTCCGCCGATCCCAATACGGCTGCCATATTTTTTGCTGCCAATGGAGACAGCACATCAGGGGCATCCAGGATCACATAATAGCCCTGCTGCTTTGCTTCCTGCAGCAGTTTTTTCAGCAGTGTAATTCCCTCAGCTCCCAGCATCGCAAAGCTGCCAAAGCCTAAACGCACAGCACCCACATGGCCTTTCAGTCCCGACAGCAGATGCATGTACAGTTTCTCATAGGCTTCGATCACACTGCACCCTTCCAAAAGCTGCGGTGGGATCCATTCATCAAACGCCTCAAACACCACAACAGACGGATTTTTTGTTTTACGGATCTTTTCCTGCAACACATCAATGGACATGAAAAATCCCCCCAACAAATCTTTTTCATTATTATAACATACAAATATTCCCTTGCAAAGGGTGAAACTTTTCTAATTTGAATTATTTCTTTCGGGCATACTATTGTCGAAGGGAGGGTTTTCAATGAAATTGAGAGGATGGGCCATTACCATGGGGATCGGTGCCGCAGCCGGTGCTGTGGCTATCATGATGATGCCCAAGAACAGTCCCGGCCGCAAGCTGGCTGCCAAAGCCGCCAACAAGGTAGAAGATGCCGCCTGGAAAGTTTCCGACAAAATCAGCACCACTTTGGATATGTGACAAAAAACCGGGAAGGTGCCCTTCCCGGTTTAACATTATTTTGTTTTAACGGTAACCGTATCGTCTGCCACCGTTGCGTGGATGGCAGAAATCGGTGTTTCAAAGGAATCGATGATCCGCTCGCTGATAGGATCTTCCAGATCACGCTGAATCGTACGGCGAAGATTTCTCGCACCGTAGGTTACGGAATAGGCCTTCTTTACCAAATACGCCCGGACGGAAGTATCCCAGGTAAATGCCAAACCGCGGTTTTCCAGGCTTTTCCGCAATTCTTCCAGCATAATATCTGCAATGCCCAGGAAGTTCTCTTCACTGAGATGGTTGAAGGTTATGATCTCATCCACACGGTTGATAAACTCCGGACGCAGGAAGCCACGAAGCGCCTTCATGGTTTTTTCCTTTACCTGGTCACCCTGGGTGCGGCCAAAGCCAAGAGCCGCCACATTGCCTTCACTACCTGCATTGGAAGTCATGACAATAATGGTGTTTTCAAAGTTCACCGTTCTGCCCTGGGCATCGGTGATACGTCCGTCATCCAGCACTTGCAGCAGCACATTCAGCACATCCGGGTGAGCCTTTTCGATCTCATCGAACAGCACTACACTGTAGGGTCTGCGGCGGATCTTCTCTGTGAGCTGGCCTGCTTCGTCGTAGCCTACATAGCCGGGAGGAGAGCCGATCAGCTTGGATACCGTGTGCTTCTCCATATACTCAGACATATCCAGGCGGATCAAAGAATCCACACTGTCAAAAAGGTCATTTGCCAGGCATTTGACCAGTTCCGTCTTGCCGACACCGGTAGGTCCGACAAAGATAAACGATACCGGTCGCTTCTTGGGGGAAATGCCCACACGGTTGCGGCGAATGGCTCTTGCCACCGCGTCAACAGCCTCATCCTGCCCAACAATATGCTGACGCAGCCGGTCGGCCAGGCCCTTGATCTGTTCATATTCCTGAGCTTTGATCTTGGAAGCGGGGATCTTTGTCCAAAGTTCAATGATTCGGGCCAGGTTTTCCATGGTCACTTTCGGCTTTGGAATGCTTTCCAGCTCTTCAATCTTAGCAGCAATCTGCAGCAGCTTGCTGCGTACCGTAGCCAGCCGCTCATAATTCTGGTTCTCCGTATCCTCATTAAGCATCCGAAGCTCCAGTTCGTAATCATCCCGCTCTTTTTTCAGCTCCGCCAGCTGGGATATCTCCTTGCAGCGAAGATTTACATCGGAGCAGGCTTCGTCCAGCAGGTCAATGGCTTTATCCGGCAGGAACCGATCGGTAATATAGCGCTCTGAGAGAATCACGCACTGCCGTGCAATCTCAGGAGAGATCTCAACACCGTGAAACTCGGCATAGGCTTTGGCAATACCCTGCATGATCTGGCAGGCTTCCTCGATACTGGGTTCCGCTACGGATACCGGTTGGAAACGGCGTTCCAATGCAGCATCCTTTTCAATATGCTTACGATACTCATTGAAGGTGGTGGCACCGATCACCTGGATCTCACCACGGGACAAAGCAGGCTTCAAAATATTCGCCGCATTCATAGAACCTTCCGCATCACCCGCGCCAACCAGATTATGGACCTCGTCAATGACCAAAATGATATTGCCGCACTCTTTGATTTCACCGATCAGGCTCTTCATACGGCTTTCAAACTGCCCACGGAACTGGGTACCGGCCACCAATGCGGTCAGGTCCAGCAGAAATACTTCTTTATCCCGAAGCTTGTAAGGCACATCACCGGACGCGATTCGCTGTGCAAGACCTTCCGCAATAGCGGTCTTACCGACACCGGGTTCGCCAATGAGACATGGATTGTTCTTTTGACGGCGGTTCAGGATTTGGATCACGCGCTCTGTTTCCACATCGCGGCCAATAACCTTATCCAGCTTGCCTGCCTTTGCACGGCCGGTCAGGTCCATGCAGTAGCTATCCAGGAATTTGTGCTTCTTATTTTTCTTTTTAGGCGAATCCTCTCCCGCAGGCTCTTCCTCGGGTTTTTTGGGGGGTCTGGCAGGCATGTTGTTACCGCCAAACAACTGGTTCAAAAGCGGAAAGGTAGCGGTTTGGGAAACTACATCATCGTCGCCGGTTTCCTCTTTTTGACCAAACATGCTGACCATTTCATCGCTGAGGGCATCCAGTTCATCCTCAGAAATGCCCATCTGCCGTACAGCAGCATCAATTTGGGGAATACCCAAGCTTCTGGCGCACTTCAGGCAGTAGCCTTCATTCAAGGTCACGCCGTTTTCAATCTTCGTAATAAAAACAACCGCAATATTCTTTTTGCACTTGGTGCACATTTTCGGCTGCATTGCGTTCACTCCTTTGCTGGGGAAATCTTTTGGAGCAGTATATCACACCTGCTCCAAAAAAGGAAAAACAAATTATTAAATATTAACACTAAGACCCTCTCCGGGGCATTCAAAAATGTCAATGCCGTTGTCATACCACAGATGACTCATGTACAAACCACCGGGTGGTACAGTAGGGCCGGCAGCGGTACGGTTGCCGGAGTCCAGGATCTTACCGATATCCTCCGGCTTAATTTTACCTTCCGCAGCATAGACAACGGTTCCTGCCATAGCACGGGCCATATTGTATAGGAATCCGTTGGCGCAGACCCGCAGATAGATCAGATTACCCTTCCGCTCTAGATTGTAATAGTAGACGGTGCGTACAGTGGATTTCACATCGGTACCCACACTTCTCACCGCGGCAAAATCATGGGTACCCACGAACTGAGATGCAGCCGCCTGCATAACCTGTTCATCCAGGTGTTTCGGGTAAAACCAAGCCCGGTTCACATAGAAAGGATCACGGACACGGGAATTGTAGATCAAATAGGTGTATTCCTTTCGGGCGCAAGATCCTATTGCATTAAAATTCTCACTGACCTCAAAGGCCTTTGTTACAACGATATCTACAGGCAGGTGGGTATTCAGTGCGTATGGCAGCCGATCTACCGGGATGGTGGATTCGGTACGGAAGTTCGCTACATAACACTTGGCATGGACACCCGCGTCAGTTCTGCCGCAGCCGGTGACATGCACCGGGTGGTTGACCACCATAGCAACAGCTTTTTCCAGTGTCTGCTGTACAGTTGCCAAGTTCTTCTGCATTTGCCAACCGTGGTAAGCAGTTCCTTCATATGTCAAAAACAAAGCGATATTTCGCATTTTTTACCTCACAGGCCAAAATGTGCCAAAACAAATACAGCGCACAGCAGCAGTATAGCGATGCCAAAGGCCTGCAGGTCGCCGCGGTGGTAACGCAGCAGCTTCATCTTGGTTCTGCCGTCACCGCCCTGATAGCACCGGCATTCCATGGCCGTTGCCAATTCGTCAGCACGGCGGAACGCACTGATAAACAGAGGCACCAGGATGGGTACTAACGCTTTCACTCTCTGCATCAGATTGCCGCTTTCAAAGTCGGCACCTCTGGCCTTTTGCGCGCACATGATCTTATCGGTCTCCTCGATCAGGGTCGGAATAAAACGCAGCGCGATACACATCATCATACTCAGTTCATGAACAGGAACATGGATCTTCTTTAAGGGGTTCAGCAGAGCTTCCAACCCGTCTGTCAATGAGATGGGCGATGTGGTATAAGTCAGCAGGAAAGTAGCGGTGATCAGCATCAGAATTCTTGCAACCATAAAGACCGCACGGATCAAGCCCTCCAGGGTAATCTGCAGGATCTTGATGTCCAGGATAACTGTTTCACCCTCCGTAAAAAACAAATTCAGTATACCGGTAAAGATCAAAATGAAAACCAACGGCTTCATTCCCTTTACGATGGACTTCACGGGAATCTTGGAGATGCCGATGCACAAAGCCAAAAAGGCAAAGCAAAGGCCGTATGAGATCCAGCTTTTTGCCACAAAGAGCACTACAATGTAGGCAACCAAAACGAGCAGCTTGGTACGGGGATCCAAACGGTGTACAGGAGATTTTCCCGGGAAATACTGGCCCAGGGTAATATCCTTAAGCATCCGTGTTACCCCCTTTCAGTTTTAGCAGTGCTTCTACCGCCTGCTTTTGGGTATAAACGGGCCTGACGTCCAGCCCCAGCTTCTGCAAATGCAGAAATACTCTTGTCAATTCCGGAATATCCAGGCCCATCTCCAGCAGTTCTTGTGCACGACTAAACACCTCGTCAGGGGTACCGTCCATCGCCAGTTTGGCATCGCACATAACCAAAAGCCGGTCGGTCAGACGGGCTACATCATTCATCGAATGGCTGACCATCATAATCGTAGCGTTTTTTGCCTGTCGGTATGCTTCGATGTTGGCAAGGATATCTTCCCTTCCCACGGGATCCAATCCGGCTGTTGGTTCGTCAAGGATCAGCACTTCCGGCTCCATGGCGATCACACCGGCAATGGCTACACGGCGCTTCTGTCCGCCGGAAAGGTCAAAGGGTGATACTTCCAGCTGCTCATCGGTGATACCCACAAAGCCTGCAGCCTCCCGCACCCGGCGGTCCACTTCCTTTTCATCCAGTCCCATATTCTTAGGGCCAAAAGCGATATCCTTATATACGGTTTCCTCGAAGAGCTGGTATTCAGGATACTGAAATACCAGGCCTACACGGAAACGGCTCTGGCGGGTGGTGGCTTTATCCGCCCAAATGTCCTTGCCATCCAGCAGGATTTTGCCGGAGGTAGGCTGAAGCAGCCCGTTAAGGTGCTGCATCAAGGTAGACTTTCCGGAACCGGTATGTCCAATGATACCAATAAATTCTCCCCGTTCCACGCTGAATGTTACATTATCCAGTGCCACATGTTCAAAGGGAGTGCCCATGCTGTAAACATGGCGCAGATTCTGAACCTGTAAAATAGGTGCCAATTTACATTCCTCCAGTGGTCAGGCCTTTACCGCATCGCAAAGTGCCTGCGCACAATCTTCAATGGACAGCTCGCTCAAAGGCAGGCTGAATCCAAATTTATTCAGCTCCCAGCACAGCTCCACTGTGTCCGGGGCAGCAAGACCGATGTTATGAAGCAGCTCTACCTGGGAAAACACCTCCGCAGGTGTACCGTCAGCGGCAACCTTGCCCTTGTGGAGAACTACAACACGCTGGGCTTTCGCCGCTTCGTCCATATGATGGGTGATCAGAACAACGGTGATCTTTTTATCCACATTCAGCTTTCGGACGGTGTCGATGACCTCCCGGCGGCCTTTGGGATCCAGCATCGCGGTAGGCTCATCCAGGACGATGCACTTAGGCTCCATGGCAATGACACCGGCAATGGCAATGCGCTGCTTCTGCCCGCCGGACAGAAGATGGGGCGCATGCTCCCGGTATTCATACATACCCACCTGTTTCAATGCCTTATCCACACGGTTACGGATCTCAGGGCTGGCAATGCCCAGATTTTCCGGCCCAAAGGCCACATCCTCTTCTACTACATTGGCTACGATTTGGTTATCCGGATTTTGAAATACCATTCCCACACTGCGCCGCACAGCGATCAGCTTATCTTCATCGGAAGTATCCATACCACACACCCAAACCTTGCCGCCGCTGGGCAGCAAAATTGAGTTAAAATGTTTCGCAAGTGTGGATTTTCCACAGCCGTTGCTGCCAAGGATAGCCACAAATGTGCCTTCTTCGATGGAAAGATCCAGGTCCTCAAATACGGCAACGCCGGGCGTATCTTCTACGCCCGGATAAGTATATGCCAAGTGTTCTACACGAATCGCTTCGCTCAAAAGAATTCCTCCTTAGCCTGCGCTGTCAATAATCGCACAGACTTCCTTCTCTTTAGGGTGTCCAACGGCCGGTACTTCCGCACGGAAGCATCAGTCCGGTGGATTTTACCTTCAAACCCAGTTCGCCGACAGCCGTGCTCCCTCCATGGATGCCGCCAAAGACAACATCCGATGCGTAACCAACTGCGGAAGGTGCTAAGCCGGTAGTGTAAGAGTTAATGATCACAAACAGCGGATCATCAGACAGCAGTTTCACCACTTCCAGCAGGAAAGGATAGAAGCTGGTCTCCATCTTCCATATCTCACCACTGGGACCACGGCCATAGCTGGGCGGATCCATAATAATACCGTCATAGCGGCGGCCTCTGCGGAGCTCCCGCTGGATAAACTTGGCGCAATCGTCCACGATCCAGTGGATGGGCCGGTCGGCCAGGCCGGAAGATTGGGCATTTTCTTTTGCCCAGGCCACCATACCCTTGGAGGCATCCACATGCCAGACCTCCGCGCCGCCGGCAGCGGCAGCCAAAGTAGCGCCGCCGGAATAGGCAAACATGTTCAGCACCCGCACAGGACGGCCGGCGTTGGCGCATTTTTCCCGGATGAAGTCCCAGTTGGCGGCCTGTTCCGGGAAAACACCCGTATGCTTAAAATTCATAGGTTTGACATTAAAGGTCAGATAATCGTTATAGCGGATCTGCCAGCGCTCGGGCAGCTTATGATCCGTCCAGTGGCCGCCGCCCGTGGAAGAGCGGACATAGCGGGCATCATAACGCTTCCATTCCGGTGCGCTGTGGGGTGTATCCCAAATGACCTGGGGATCGGGGCGTACCAACAGGTACTTGCCCCAACGCTCCAGGCGTTCTCCGTTAGAGGTGTCCAAAACCTCATAATCTTTCCATTCATCAGAGATCCAAATCATTCTGTTCCTCCTGGATCAGCCCACCGCGCCGTCATCAGAATCCGGCTGGGTTTCCGGCTGGGTCTCCGGCTCTGTTTCTTCGACCGATGCCTGATATGCTTCCCAGGCCTCCTGCGTATGCACAGGGCATACCATATAGGGTGCGTCTACCTTTTGTACCAGGTTACCCTCGATGCCTTTGAAGACAGCATCGGTTCCGTTTTCATTGATCAAATAGATATAGTCGTTACGCAGATATTCCGGCAACAATCCGCCCGGTTTCGCCTTCAGCAGCTCGCCCAACTCTTTCTGCGTCATCTTTACAAGAGACTTCTTTTCGATCTTCACTTCTGTACCGGTCTTTTCCTTTTCCGCGGCGAAGAGCTGGCAATATTCGGTGCATACACCGCCGCCGGTGGTACAGTAATCTACCAGAATGTGCTTATCGCAATACTGGGAAGGATAATCTTCTCTGTATACACGGGCACTGTCATAGCGCTTGATTCCGTCAATGGTGCGCACATCTTGCATACACGCTTCCGTTACCATCTTGCCGGAATCCAGGCACATACTTACCCACAGCAGCGGGTTGTAATCGATCAGGTCCACCTTGGGCAGGCCGTTATGGACCTTGGACAGCACCTTGCTGAACAGGATTGCCGCGGGGTTGTTGCCGTTGCCCATGATCAGGTTGACCACTTCCGGGGTATCAAAACCAAACCATACCGCTGCGGTATAATACTTGGTATAACCGCAGAACCAACGGTCCCTATTGCTGGAGGTGGTACCGGTCTTGCCGTAGACATTCTGTCCGCTGATACGGGCATTGCCACCGGTGCCGCCCACAGCTGCCGCCAGACAGAGATTCATATAGTTCGCGGTTTTGGCACTGAATGCTTCCCAGGTATCCTGGGTGTTGTCCAAAACCAGGTTACCGTTATTGTCATATACCTTGGTATAGGTACGGCCTTCCCGGTAACCGCCTCCATTGGGGAATACCGCAAAGGCGGATGCCATTTCTCTGACAGTCAGGCCCTTGGTTTGGGCACCCAGCGCCAAAGGCGCGTAGTCGTCATCAGACATCACTTCGCCATCATAACGGGTAAAGCTGTCGATCAAACTGGTCAGGCCAAGCTTCTCTTTCGCAAAATTGTAGGCGTAACTGGTACCGATCATCTGCAGCGTATTGACCGCCACAGCATTGACAGAGGACATGATGCCACTGTAAATGGTTCGGGAATAAGAGTATCTTCTGTTGTCGTTCTTAGGCCAGCCGCTGCCGTTATCATAGTTTTGGGGCATATCCTTCACGACCGTTGCGGGGCTCGCAGCACCGGATTCAAATGCAGGACCGTAAACGGTCAGAGGTTTGATGGAGGAACCGGTCTGCAGTACGGAATCCACGGCACGGTTCTGTCCGTCATGGACCTTATCCTTGCCGACACCGCCCTTCAGTGCCACAATATCACCGGTACAGTTATCAATGATAACCATGGCAGATTGGGGCTGCTGGCCGCTTCGCACGGCAGGGATCTGCTCCAGATCCTCATAAACAGAATCCAGCGCCCTTTGCACATCCATGTCAATGCAGGCATAGATGTTGTAACCGCTGCTGGCAATTTTTTGCTTGTAGAAGCGCATGGTAGAGTCTGTCAGTTCCACGCCGTCCTTCCTGGCAAGATCTGCAGCCACATCTTCCAGCAGCGTATCCACATAGTAGGAGTAGACTTCCTGGGACGCATCCTCACCAAGGGGAATCTGCGTGTTGCAATTGGGGCAGTAATAATCTGTGCCGGATTCGCCGACAATCAAAGTCTTTACAATTCCCTTGTAGCCGCACTCCTCATTGGTGCAGCGTGCCATCTTGTCTTCCGGAGCAATGCCGCGCTTGAATACCAGTTCCTGAGCTACTGCTTCATCGTACTCTTCCTGGGTGATCCAACCCTGAGCCAGCATCTCGTCCAGGGTATCCATCTGCCGTTCCCGGTTGCGCTCTCTGCCGTTCATGCCGCCCTTATCCAGGTTTTCACGGTAGGGATTATACAAAGAGGGGTTGTTCGTAATACTAATGAGGCTGGCGCACTCCGCCAAAGTCAGAGATTCCAGTTCCTTGCCAAAGTAGACGGATGCCGCCATTCGTACACCGTTGGTACGGTTGCCCATGTAGATCTCATTGAGATACCACTCCATGATCTCTTCTTTGGAATAGCGCTGTTCATATTCCAGCGCAGTGAATATCTCCTGAACTTTTCTCTGAACCGTTACATCCCAGTTATCCGTAACATTCTTGATCAGCTGCTGGGTGATCGTAGAACCGCCGCGGTCACCGTTACCGAAGAACATAAAGAAACATGCCTTCACCGTAGTGACCCAGTCAACGCCCTGGTGTTCAAAGAAGCGCTTGTCTTCGATAGCAACGGCAGCATGGATCAGATCCTCGGGGATATCCTCATAATCTGCCCATTCACGGTTGTTGACAGCGTAGATGTTCTGCAGTTTCTGAATATCTCCATTCCCATCCACGTAGAAGATATTGGAGTTCAGGTCCATATCCCGGTTTTCGCTGTCTTCCGTTTCGATCTTGGACAGGATTTCTTCATCCAAATAGTCACCAACAGAGCCCGCGACCACCAGCAGACAGATTCCTACAATAATCGCAACCGTAGCCGCGGCACCCAAAGCGATCTTTACGCCGCTAAAAGCAATGCCCAGCAAGCCTTTCAGCATCCGCAGCGACCAATGGGGCTTCCAGTCCTGCCGGGGTGCTTTTTGCTTCTTCATTCGTTTTGCCATAATATTACCTCCATTCCCGCAGCCAAATGGCCCGGATGGTCACAAGTGTTGAAGTGGGATCCTAACCCCATGGAGAGGTTCATTGTATTATAGCATACCCAGAAGAAAAACGAAACCCCCAAATTATTAATAATCCATAAACTTCAAGTAACACCGCCAATCGATGATGGCATAAAAGGTTTCTTTACACATATACTAATGTACAGACGCAACCGGAACATTTCCTGTCCAAAATGATTTTCCCCTTGATTTTATTCTGGTCTGCCTGTAAAATAGAGTCAGTAAGAAACAGGAGGCAATATTATGGAAGATCAATTCGGTTCCGACTTTATGACGATTGTCGATGAAGACGGCGAAGAATACGAGCTGGAAGTCCTCTCTACCATGGACTGGAACGGTGCAACTTATTTGGCGGTGATCCCCGCCGGTATGGAGGACGGGGATGAAGGTTCCTTGGAAGTCAGTATTTTAAAATCCGTAGAAGAAGACGGTGAGCCCATTTTGTGTGCCATTGAAGACCAGCAGGAATTGGAAACCGTTTATGAGCTGATCATGCAGCAGCTCTACGAAGAAGACACCGAAGAGGAATAATTGCAACTTCCGCCTGCTTGGTGCGTGATGTGTCCTTTTGGACCCACATTTTATAATAGGGATGCTAGACTTCCCTGCCCGATTGCAGACCTCCCGCCTACGCTTTGACGATAGGTGGATGTTGGGAGCAGCTAAAGCAGAGAGCGGCAACCCACCTGCCGTTTCGTGCAGGTCATAAATGGATGCACACGGCCAAAGCGGGTCTTAAAAAACCGGGGATTTGTCCCCGGTTTTTATTGTTAATTGTAAACTTTTCTTTTTTTTCGGCAAATTAACAATAATGGCTCTTGCAAACGCCGTTAAGAACAGTTATAATAAACCGGTCTATGCGCAGAAAATCTGTGCTTAGCATTACCAACCGGACTATGAGAGGAAATGATTACATGAGCGCATCCAGCAAGAAAAAGCTGCGCAAAGAGCAGCAGGCTGCTGCATTGACTGAAAAGCAGCTGAATGAACAGAAAGAATCCAAGAAGCTGAAAATCCAGACCATCGTTTTTGTGGTAGCAGTAGCACTGGTACTGGCCATCGGTCTGGCTTCTCTGGCAGTTACCGCCTATAAAACCAGCGGCATTACCGAGCGTATGACCACCGCTCTAACCATCGGCGAGCATAAGATCAGCGCCGCAGAGCTGAATTACTTCTACCTCGATGCCATCAACTCCACCTATCAGAATTGGTACAACCAGTACGGTGACTATACCGCCACCTACCTGTCCATGCTCTACGGCCTGGATCTGACCAATCCCCTGAATGAGCAGGTATACGACAAGGACAACAACAAGTCCTACGCCGACTATTTTATTGACATGGCCATTGAGGATGCCGTCAGCGCCTACACCCTGTATGACCAGGCCATCGCTGCCAACCACACCATGGACGAAGACAGCGTTGCTTCCATCGATGATGCAATGAAAAACCTGGAAGCTGCCCGCGTTGCTTCCGGCCACGCAAATGTTCGTGAATACCTGAAGTCTTTCTACGGCAACGGTGCTACCGAGAAGTCTTTCCGTAAGTATATGGAGATCATGGGTCTCGGCCGCTCCTACGAAATGGAAAAGTACAACGGTTTGACCTACACCGCCGATGATTTGGCTGCCCACAACGAAGAGCATTTCGATGATTACTCTTCCTTCTCCTACAGCACTTTCTATCTAAAGCTGGATGACTTCCTGATGTGCACCGCCCCCAAGGATGACGAGGATCATGAGCACTCCCAGGAAGAGCTGGACGCTACTAAGAAAGCCGCTGAAGATGCCGCCAACGCGATCGTAGACGCCAAGCCCGCCAACGAAGAAGAATTCAACGCAGCTATCAAGAAGATCGATAAGTACGCAGACTCCGAAACCGCTAAGTGCACCGTCAACGAGGATCTGTTGTTCACCGCTATCCCCAATGAGGATATCGCAGCATGGTTGGCCGACAGCGCCCGTAAGCCCGGTGATATGACCATCATCACCAACGCTACCGAAACCACCGACGAAAACGGTAATACTGTTTCCAATCCCTATGGATTCACCATCGTTCTGTTCGAGGGCCGTAACGACAACGAGATGAAGCTGGTCAACATTCGCCACATTTTGAATTCCTTCACCGGTGCCACCACCGATGATCAGGGCAATACCGTATATCCTCAGGCTTCCATTGATAAGTCCAAGGAAATTATCACCAACCTGGAAAAGAATTGGCTGTCCGGTCCCGCAACCGAGGAAACTTTCGCTGACCTTGCCAAACTGAACACCACCGATGGCGGCTCCCTGGAAAACGGCGGATTGTACGAAAATGTCTACCCCGGTCAGATGGTCCCCGCCTTCAATGAATGGTGCTTCGATGAAACCCGTCAAAGCGGTGATCACGGTATCGTGGAAACCGAATATGGCTTCCATCTGATGTACTTCGTTGGTCACAGCGATGTCACCTTCCGTGACTTCATGATCGAAAATGTCCTGCGCAACGAGGAACACGAGGCATGGTATGCCGATCTGATCGACGCTGCCAAGTACACCGTCAACAATACTTCTGCGCTGAAGCAGGATATCGTTCTCGCCGGCAATTGATCTTTCCACTCCCTGCCTGCAATAGGCAGGGAGTTTCTTTGTATAAAACAGCCTCCTGTGGAGAAAATTTCCACAGGAGGCTGTTTTATATGCGCTTTAAAAAATATCTTTACTGCGCAGCCGCCGGTTTCGTGGCTGGCAGTGTCACCGGTCTGTTCGGCGGTGGCGGTGGTATGGTGCTGGTTCCCCTTTTATGTTGGTTGACAGATATCGAAGAAGATGCTGTCTTTCCCACATCCGTATCTGTTATTCTTCCTGTCTGCCTGGTATGCCTGTATTTTCGCACCGGAAGCACCGGACTTCCTTGGCGTGAAGCAATGCCATATCTGATTGGAAGCGGTATCGGCGGTATTTTCGCCGGTCTTTGGGGCCAGAAGATTCCAACCCTTTGGCTGCACCGCATCCTTGGAATCATGATCCTTTGGGGAGGTATCCGTTATTTATGCTAGATTCGTTTCCCGCAGCGGCTGCCGCAGGGACCGTACTCGGCTTTTTATCCGGGTTGGGGATTGGCGGCGGCAGCCTTCTGATCCTTTGGCTGACACTGGTCCTGCAAATGACTCACAGTCTCGCCGGGACTGTCAACCTCATGTTCTTTCTTCCATCCGCGCTGATCGCGTGCTTGTTCCGTTTTAAGCAAGGAAAGCTGGACATCAATCGCGCGCTTCCGGCTTTGATATCCGGTTGTATCGGTGCTGCAGTATTCTCCTATTTGCACGGTAAGATCGATGCCGAAATCCTCAGAAAGCCCTTTGGCATTCTTTTGTTGTTCACCGGCATCCGGGAATTATTCTACCGTCCCCGAAACGCCAAATAACCTTCCAAAATCAAAGAAGCTGCCACGGCATCCACTGTATCCTTTCGCTTCTTCCCGTGATAGTTGTGCTCAGAAAGGATATTGTGTGCTTCTACCGTAGTCCTGCGCTCATCCCACATGGTAACGCTGAGACCGGTGGCTTCTTCCACTGCCTTGGCAAATTCCCTGCACAATTCCGCCCGGGGTCCTTCCGTACCGTTCATATTTTTGGGAAGACCTACTACGATCTCGCCAACATCCTGCTCTTTTACAATACGGCAGATCTCCTGGATGGTCTTATCCATGCGTCTGCTGTGGATCACTGTGGTGCTGCCAACAATGGAGCAAAGCAGGTCTGAAAGGGCAATTCCCGTACGGGCATCGCCGTAATCCACACCCATGATTCTTTTCATATCCAACTCTCCTTTTATGTCGTCATTTGTTCCTATTATAGTGCAAAATAATCAAAAAATAAAGCATTTTTTTGTTGACATTACAGTCCCCCTATGTTAGAATGATTCTACCTGTGAAAAGAGGGCTTTTTTTATGCGCCTTTTTTCAGCTCCGGGCGGCTTTTGTAGTGAGTCGCATGCTAAATTTTTACTAGACGGAGTGATACAGGGAGGCAATATTTAAGGAGGTGCCGTTATGCGCGTGAAAGTCACTTTGAGATGCTCCGAGTGCAAGCAGAGAAACTACAACACCATGAAGAACAAGAAGAACGACCCCGACCGTCTCGAGATGAAGAAGTACTGCAGATTCTGCAGAAAGCATACCACTCACAACGAGACCAAGTAAGGAGGCCGCACATCATGGCAGAAGTCAAGAAGGAAAACTGGTTCAAGAGAACCTGGAGCGGTATCCGCAGATACTTCCGTGAGCTTCGCAGCGAACTGAAGAAGGTCGTGTGGCCCACTCCCAAGCAGGTCGGCAAGAACTCCCTGGTCGTCGCCGCATGCGTCCTCGTAGTCGGCGTCTTCATTTGGCTGTTCGACTTCGTGGCTCAGGCAGGCATCGCTGCTCTGATCGGCCTGTTCAAGTAAGGTGTAAGCTATGGCTGATACTGCAAAATGGTATGTTGTCCATACCTACTCCGGCTATGAAAACACTGTAAAAGCCACCATTGAGAAGACTGTTGAGAGCCGTGGTCTCCAGGAGCAGATCCTGGCAATTTCCATCCCTATGGAAACCGTTACGGAAATCAGCGAGTCCGGTGTCAGCAAAACCTATGACCGTAAGGTCTACCCCGGTTACGTGCTGGTCAAGATGGTCTACAGTGATGACACATGGCATGTGATCCGGAATGTCCGCGGAGTCACCGGCTTCGT
>JAZNLC010000182.1:0-13976 GCA_045578895.1 Faecousia sp.
GGCGAAAATCTGCGCCGGTGCGCAACACAAGCCATTCCTTACTGCCGCATGGATGCGCTTTTTTCATAATCAGAATATCATTCAGCCGCACATCCATTGTCAATTACTCCTTCTTGATGGATTCCCAATACTGCTTTGCCGCCTGCTCCAGTTTGTTTGTGCCATACTCATAATAGCGGGTACCCACCAATTCATCCGGAAGATACTGTTGTTTCACCCAGTTGCCGGGAAAACTATGGGGGTACAGGTATCCCTGTTCCCGCTCCATGGTATAGGTATCGGCATGCACATTCTGCAAATGCCGTGGGAAGTCGCCGCCTTTGCCCTTGCGCACATCCTCCAACGCCGCGTCCAATGCCACATGGCCGGTGTTGGACTTTGGAGAAGTGGCCATCAGTACAGCCGCGTCACCCAAAGCGATCCTGGCTTCTGGCATGCCCAGCTTCAAAGCCATATCTACACAAGCATTCACAATGGGGATGATCATCGGATACGCAAGCCCTACATCCTCCGCCGCGATCACCATCAATCGTCGGCAAGCGGACTGCATCTGCCCCGCTTCCAGAAGCCTTGCGAGATAATGGACCGCCGCATCCGGATCGGAACCGCGAATAGATTTTTGCAGTGCGGAAAGCAGATCGTAGTAGTTGTCGCCGTCCCGGTCTGCCCTTAGAGCGCTCTTTTGGGTCACGGCTTTGGCATCTGCCAATGTCAAGGGCAGTACATCCCCCGCCGGCTGTCCGGCAGAGAACAGCACCTCCACCGCGTTCATGGCCTTTCGGATATCACCACCGCAGGCACCGGCAATGTATTCCAATGCACCTTCTTCCGGCCGAGCCTTTAAAGCGGTGCGGTTTTCCAGGAAACTGACTGCCCGGTGGATAGCCTGCAAAGCTGCCTTGGAATCGATTTGCTTAAATTCAAATACTGTGGAGCGGCTCAAGATCGCGTTAAACACATAGAAATAGGGATTCTCCGTGGTAGAAGCAATCAGGGTGATCTTACCGTTCTCAATGTATTCCAGCAAAGATTGCTGTTGCTTTTTATTGAAAGATTGGATCTCATCCAGATACAGCAGCACGCCGTTGGGTGCCAAAAATGTATCCAGCTGGGAAACGATATTCTTGATATCCGCAGTCGATGCAGTGGTGGCATTGAGCTTATAGAGCGTACGATTGGTCTGCTCCGCGATGATGTTGGCAACAGTTGTCTTTCCCGTTCCACTGGGGCCGTAGAAGATCATGTTGGGGATCTTGCCGGAATCGATCAGGCGGCGCAGTACCGCACCCTGCCCCAAAATATGCTCCTGCCCGTATACTTCGTCTAATGTGGTGGGTCGCAAAAGGTCCGCAAGTGGCTGATACATAGGCCGCTCCTTTCTGTTTTTCTCGATTATAGCACACCTTATTGGAAAATGCATCTATTATTTTCATAATTTCGAATATTTGTTCAAAATCCCTCTTCGCAATGCGAAGAGGGATTCATCCTAGAATGTCGCTACATCGGGGTTGGCAGGTTCGACATCCGTCGTTACCGCAATAGCCGTCAACACAGGGCCAAGATCACCCTTGTAGAGAATATGCTTCTCCGCGCTGATCTTTGCCTTGACCATGACCCAGCTTCTGGGGGCCAGGGTCTTTGCCTGATCATAGCGGCAAGGTACACCGCAGAACTCGATGTCGTCCACGCAGCAGGTCATCACAAACCGACCGGGCGCGAACATACCGTTCTTATCCCGGCGCAGCAACGCTACCTGGCCCTTAAAGAAAACGGTTTTGCCGTCATACTTCTGAGGTTCTTCCGTCACATCCCGGTACCAAAGGGCATAATCTTCATCCTTGATCTCGATGACATCCGCGTTGATATCAAAGGGCAGCGGATCTTCCAGCTCATCCAGTTGGGTCGTACCGTCCATATAGTCGTAAAGGATGTCGATTCTCCGATTAGCGGCACGGGCCAGTTTGTGGAACTCCAAAGTGTCCGCACCGGGCTGCAAGCGATTAAATACTACCATCTGTGCGCCTACCAGCTTATCCATAACCAAATTGCGCATGTTGGCATTGTAGGTCATGAATGTTGTTGTATCGGCAAACATCACTTCCTGGGCAACCACCCATTCTTCCGGGAATCGGGCATAGATCTCGCCAACCAACTGCATGCCGTTCAGTTCCGCAACCACACGCTGGGCTTTGTACTTTTTGGACAAAGCCTGCAATTCTTTGGTAGTAACGGTCTGCTGATCCAGCACTTCCATATACACGTTCTGCTTGGGATAGGCAGAGAAGTCATACTCCTCCTCACCCTCTTCAAACACCAAAAGCAGTGTCCGTTCCCCATCATTGAAACGGGGGTCTTCCAGGGTCTCCTGGATGAACTTTGTCTTGCCGGAATCCAGGAATCCGGTGAATACATAAACTGGGATCTGCTGCATAATCGGTCTCCTTAAGCACCAAACAGGGCGGCGATACCGGCTTCGTCCAGCTTAGAGCCGATCACGCAGAGCTTACCGGTAATATCCGCACTACCCATGCGGACATTCTTCTCTTCGGGCACAAAGTCAAAGTGGATCCAGCCGCCGTCTGCGCAAGCCACAATACCCTTTGCGCGAAGGACCATGCCGTACTTTTCGGAATTCAGCGCATCCAGTGCATCATGGATCTGCTGAACAGTGTACTTTTTAGCAGTTTCTACACCCCAGGATGTGAAAACCTCATCGGCATGATGATGGTGATGATCATGGCCGCAGGAACAGTGCTCATCATGGTCGTGGTGATGATGCTCGTGATGGTCGTGACCGCAGCAGCAGTGCTCCTCATGGTTGTGATGATGCTCATGCTCGTGATGGTCGTGACCGCAGCAGCAATGCTCATCATGGTCGTGATGATGCTCATGCTCGTGATGGTCGTGATCGCAGCAGCAATGCTCCTCATGGTCGTGATGATGCTCATGCTCGTGATGGTCGTGACCGCAACAGCAGTGCTCATCGTGATCATGATGATGCTCATGCTCATGGTGATCGTGACCGCAGCAGCAGTGCTCATCGTGATCGTGGTGATGGTGATGATGATGGTGGTGTTCCTGCTCCAGTTCCTCCAGCGCAGCAGCAACAGTAGCATTACCTTCCATAGCGGTGATCAGCTGTGCGCCGGTCAGTTCACTCCAGGGTGTGGTAACAACAGTAGCCTTTTCGTTATGCTCACGGAGCATCGCAACAGCCTTGTCCAGCTTATCCTGAGAAATGGCATCGGTTCTGGAAAGGATAATGGTAGTGGCAGTTTCGATCTGATTGTTGTAGAACTCGCCAAAGTTCTTCATGTAGACCTTGACCTTGCCTGCGTCTGCAACAGCAACGGTATAACCCAGTTCTACACCACCAACCTTTTCCACAGCGCCGATCACATCGGACAGTTTGCCCACACCGGAGGGTTCAATGATCACCCGGTCAGGATGGTACTCGGTAATCACCTGCTCCAAAGCTTTGCCGAAATCACCCACCAGGCTGCAGCAAATACAGCCGGAGTTCATTTCGGTAATATTGATACCGGCATCCTGCAGGAAGCCGCCGTCAATGCCGATCTCACCGAATTCATTCTCGATCAGCACCAGCTTTTGGCCACAATAGGCCTCAGCGATCATTTTCTTGATCAGGGTTGTCTTACCGGCTCCCAAAAAGCCGGAGTAAATGTCAATTTTAGTCATTGGTACACACCTTCTGTACATATAATATCCATTGTATTATACCACTCTTTTTGCCCTTTGCAAGGGTATTTTCATGGCTTCGACGATTTTCCCTTGTATCCGGTATAAAAAAGCGGTACTCTTTTTTAGGCGGAATTCCCCGTTGCGACAACCGCCAAACAGCCGCTGCGTATCTCCCACGCAGCGGCTGTTTTTATTCGGAAACCGGGATCAGCAACAAGCAGTCCTCATGCGGTTCCGAGGAAAGTCCGTTGCAAGACTGTATGGCTTCCACCGTGGAAGCGCAGGATTTTGCAATTTCCCACAGGGAATCATTCCCAACACGGCGTAAAATCAAACTGGGCCGGTCGTCATCCTGAGTTTTTGGCTCCCCTACCTCCAAACCGGTGACCATGGGAATTTCTGTCTGCGTGACAAAAAGCATATCCAATACCACATCAGCGCTGATACTACTCCCCGTTTTCTGTGTCTTTCCCTTTGGGGAAGATCTGGCCAACACAGCCGTGTCTCCATCGGCAAGGAGCTCCAGGCTTTTCTCCCATTTGGCATGCATCCCCATAAGATCGCCGTTTTCCCCAAAGCCCAGCAGCTGCAGCGCTCCGGGAATCTCCAGGCGCCGTGCGTCACCGTTTTTCGTCAATATGGGATGCTGCAAGAGCAGCTTCATATCCACCACTTCTTCCGGGAAGTCCTCCGCAGTTGATTCCACATGCAGCGTTTCCTGTCGTATATCCAAAACTGCTGGCAACTCCAGTTTCTGCTGCTGCAATGCAATGCTTCTTTGGTTGCTGTAAGCATCCGTGATCAGTTCCATATCTGTTGTATCATAGACAACATACTGACCGACAAGACCGGCCTTTAACCGAAGATTGCCATTTTCCTGAATATCCGCTTCCAAATTGGTAACCGCAGGTATGATATCGGAGAACGCATGACCGTTATACTCCTTTTCCAGCTGGGCGTACTGGGAGAATGGGATCTCAAACTCGCAGCTTTCCAGGCTTCCTTCACCGCACCGGCACAGCAGTTCAGCCCGTGCGATGCCGCGATAGACCACTTTATCTGCCATCACCTTTTGGTCGACGATCTCGGGTTGTAATGTACAGCGAAGGATTTTTTGGATCTGGCCGGAAATGCTTGCCGGGGTCAATTCCTCATCCAGTGTAATCATCTTTTCTCCAGCCTCCATAGGCAAACACACGGGATAGTGATTCCGCAAAATCTGAATATCCGTCGGGATTTCCTCACATTGAAACCAATCCCCCTGGGTCGGTTCCAGCGCCTCTCCTGCCATGTCTAAAACAGCACGGACAATCATTTTTCTGGCAGAAACCGACCGGGCATCTATGCCTTTCAGGTGGCAGGAAATACGCATTGCCGCGTCATACTGGGTCTGTGGAAAATCCCACTGGGTCTGAAAAGGAATCCATGTCTCCACGCATTGATGTTCCCCTTCCTCCGGCGCATACAGGATCCATACCATAATACCCCCGGAAACCGACATACTGCTGCCACGCCACTCCTTACTGCGGATCAATGGCTGCCCCCAGGTGCCCAGAATCCTGCTGATATCCGGCAGAGAATCCGATAGCTTTACTTCCTGGGTATGCTCCTCGTTTTTTGCTTCCCACACCGCCCTGCGCAGGTATGGCAGTGTCTTTTTTGAAAACTGCAATTGCATCACTGTCACTCCTTATCCATCAATGCTATTGCATTGTATTGCACAGCGGACAAGGTTATGCCTTACTTTCTGCAAAGCTGCAAAAAACCAAACACCATCGCTCCGATTCCCAGTGTACAGCACCAAAATGATGTCTCGATACAGCACCCAACCAACAGCCCCAGGCCAAAAGCCAAACAATTCCATCCCCGCAGTTGATTCTGCCTGTACATAAAAACACCCCCCGCACACAGTGTATGCAGGGGGAATTGGACTATTAACCGCCTAAGTATGCTTTTTTGACTTCATCGCTTTGGGCCAGTTCCGCACCGGTACCGCTGAGCGTGATCTTGCCGTTTTCCAAAACATAGGCACGGTCAGCAATCTGCAGCGCTTTGGTAGCGTTCTGCTCAACCAGCAGGATCGTTGTACCGGAAGCATGCAGTTCTTTAATAATATCAAAGATCTGATCCACCAGGATCGGCGCCAAACCCATAGAAGGCTCGTCCAGCATCAGAAGCTTTGGATGGCTCATCAGCGCACGGCTCATGGCCAGCATCTGCTGTTCACCGCCGGAAAGGGTACCGGCGATTTGATTACGGCGTTCCTTCAGTCTGGGGAATTTATCAAACATTCTTTCCAGATCAGCCTTGAACCGCTGCTGGTCACGCACTGTGTAGGCACCCATCATCAGGTTCTCGTAAACGGAAAGTTCCTGGAAGATCCGGCGGCCCTCAGGCACCTGCGTCATGCCCAGCTGTACAATTTTATGACAGGGGGTCTTGGTAATATCATGTCCGTTAAAGATCACCGTGCCGGCCTTTTTCGGGATCAAACCGACTACGCTTTGCATCATGGTGGTCTTGCCGGCACCGTTTGCACCGATCAGGGACACGATCTCACCTTCATTGACCTCAAAGCTGATGCCCTTCAGCGCGCAGATCACGCCGTAGTAAACTTCAAGATTCTTTACTTCCAACATTGCCATAGGATCATCCTCCGATGTACGCATTGATGACTTCGGGATCCTGAAGTACCGCTTTGGTATTGCCCTGGGACAGCACCGTACCAAAACTCAGCACCGTCAGTTCGTCACACAACTGGGCAACAAAGCTCATATCATGCTCGATCAGCAGGATCGTCATATCAAAATGATCCCGAATAAAACGGATGGTCTGTGCAAGGTCTTCCGTTTCGTGGGGGTTCATACCTGCTGCAGGCTCGTCCAGCAGCAGGATCTTGGGGTTTGTGGCCAGGGCTCTGGCAATCTCCAGCTTGCGCTGCTTACCGTAAGGCAGATTACATGCCAGGCTGTTGCGCTCCTCCTCCAAGCCAAAGATGCGCAGCAGCTCCTTTGCTTTTTCACGCATCTCCTTCTCCACTTTAAAATGCCGGGGCAGACGCAGCAGGGACTCCAGCACACTACACTTAAATTCCGGCTGATTATGCAAGCCAACCATAACATTACGCACTACGGTCATATTATTGAACAGGCGAATGTTCTGGAAGGTGCGGGCAATGCCCTTTTGGTTGATCTTTTCAGGAGAAAGGCCCTTCATTTCTTCGCCATCCAGGAAAAACGTTCCCTGCGTTGGTTTATATACGCAGGTAAGCAGATTAAAAATCGTAGTCTTGCCTGCACCGTTGGGTCCGATCAAACCATAAATTTGATTTTTCTGAATGCGGATATTTACATCCTGCGCGGCCTGCAGACCACCGAAGGAGATACCGAGGTTTTTTGTTTCAAGAACATATTCTGCCATCAGTTCTTACCTCTCCTTTCTTTGTCTGCAGAGAGATTCTGCGGAGTCATGTCAATGGACAGAATTTCGTCCATGCTGATCTTGGTGGGAACCACATCCCACTTCGCTTTATCATCGTTGATACGGGAAGGATCATGCTTCTTCAGCTTGCTCAGCAGCACGCTGAGGCTATACTTTTCGCGAACCCACTTCAGGGCAGGCGCGTTGTTGTAAATAACCAGCACGATTAGGATCAACGCATACAGCAGATTCTGTAAAACTGCCAGATCGCCGGTCAGCTTGGTAGGCAGCCAAGTATTCAGCCAGGTGATCAGAGCGGCAGCGACGATAGAACCGTTGATACTGCCCATGCTGCCCAGAACAACCATAACCAGAATCTCAATGGAATAGTTATAGCCGAACTTCGCGCTTTGTACGGTATAGTTGCTGAAGCTGTACAAGACACCTGCAACACCGGCAAAAGCGGCAGAGATGGTAAAGGTGATCAGCTTGTACTTTGTGACATTGATACCGGTTGCTTTTGCAGCGATCTCGTTATCACGAACGGCGGTCACCGCTCTGCCGTGCTTAGAACGGATAAAATTCTGAATAACTGCCAAAGTGATCAGAACAAGCACAAAGGCAATGATGAACAAATACTGCTTGTTAAAACGGGGTGTTTCCAAACCCAGTGTGCCGCCGAATGACTCATCTGAGGTGTTTCGGAACAGTGATTTTACGATCTCGCCAAAGGCCAATGTTACGATCGCCAGATAGTCGCCCCGAAGCCGCAGTGCGGGAATGCCAATGATCACACCGCACAGTGCTGCCGCTCCGCAGCCAACCAAAAGAGAAATCCCAAAGTTTGCCAGGCTGTTGCCCAAAACAGGCAGAAGCAGTGCAGATACCTTACCGCCCAAATAAGCACCGACACACATAAATCCGGCATGTCCCAGAGACAATTCACCCAGGAAGCCAACGACCAGGGACAGAGAAACTGCCAAAATGATGCTGATGGCCATTTTCTCCATCAAAAACAGAAGAGAGTTATCGATCCGGCCGCCGACCAGTGTGATCGTGCCCATAATCAGGGTAAGCAGACCGATCACCACATAATTTATGTAGTGGTTTACTTTGATCTTTCCGATTCTCATACCTTCTCCCTCCGTTTCTTGCCAAGGAATCCGGTAGGTCTTACCAGCAGGATCACGATTAGAATCGAGAATTCAATGGCATCGGTATAAGGCGCAATTGCGGTAATTTTATAAGAAATACTTTCCACCAAACCAAGCAGAATGCCGCCAAGCATTGCGCCTGGGATGGAACCGATACCACCGATGACCGCCGCGGTAAATGCCTTTATGCCGGGCATAGCGCCCATAGTATTGGAGACATTGGGGGCCTTCAGCAGATAGAACAGGCCGGCAAGAGCCGCCAGTACGGAGCCAATGGCAAAGGTAATGGTGATGATCCGATTCACATTGATGCCCATCAGCTGCGCTGCGCTCTTATCCTCAGAAACCGCGATCATGGCGCGGCCCAAACGGGTATACTTAACAAACAGGGTCAGGCAGACCATCACAACAACAGTAACCGCCAAAGTGACCAAAGAAGATACCTGCACGGTAACGCCCATGAGCTTCACAGCGCCGAATTCGTACACCGTAACCATTTTGGATGCGGAGCCAAAAATGATCTGTGCCAAACTCTGCAGTAGATAGCTGACACCGATGGCGGTGATCAATACAGCCAGCGGAGATGCGCCTCTGAGGGGTTTATAGGCAATTTTCTCGATGGCAACGCCAAGGATCAGGCAGCCCACGCAGGCAAGGAATATTGCCAGCAGCGGATTGTTGGTTGCCATAAATACATAAATCAAATATCCGCCCACCATGATGACATCACCATGGGCGAAGTTCAGCATTTTGGCAATACCGTAAACCATCGTATAGCCCAAAGCGATCATTGCGTAGATACCGCCAAGGCTTAAACCGTTTATCAGTGTAGATAAGATAACTTCCATAGTCTTCCCAACTTTTGTCCGGGATCCGCAATGGTGAAACCGTCACACATACCCCGTTATTTTTATAATCCTATTAAGTATAACTGCACATACCGGTTTTTTCAACCGGTATGTGCAGTTATTTACTTTATTTTTATCCGTTATCAGTTAGCTTCCTTGATGACATACTGGATAGCAGTCTTATTGACATAGCCGGTAGCGTCCCAGCTGATGCTTTCGCCGGTAACGGCATTGGTCACAGTGTAGCCACCCTGGAACTCGGCCTTCAAGATCTCACACAAATCGGAAGCAGAGATCGTAACGTCGATCTTCTTGCCGGCATCCATCGCCTTCTTCATTGCGCCGTACAGAGCGTAGATACAGTCATATGCGGAAGCACCGAACTGGTTCAGAGTGTCAGCACCGAACTTAGCAACATACTTGTCAATAAATTCCTTGGCAGCGCCATCGGCAGCCTTGGAGTTGAAGTGGGACAGCATGGTGATCTTCTGAGGAATTGCAGTGATGTCAAAGCCTTCCTTGCTGTCGATGCCGTCAAAACCGTCACAGCCGTAGTAAACAGCGGAAGGACTCAGGATGTCCTTAGCCTGGGTCATAAACAGAGAAGCAGGATCGTAGTAAGTAGGCATGAAGATAAATTCGCAGTCCTTCAGCGTATCGATCTGGGTGCTGAAGTCGGTAGCACCGGCATCGGTGAAGGAAGTCTCAACGATCGTAACAGAAGCATCCAGGTTTGCCTTGAATTGGTCAAAGATACCCTTGGAGTAAGCTTCGTCAGACTTGTAGAATACGCCGATGGTCTGGCCGGAGAAGTTCTGATTGACGAAGTCAGCGGCGACCTTACCCTGATTGCCGTCAGCAAAGCACATCTGGTAACCGTTGGGGTTTTCGGGGATCTTGTCGCCGGAAGCGGAAGGAGTCAGGAAGAACACATTGTCCTCTGCGGACAGATTCTTGAACTCCAGGCCGGGGTCAGTGGTAACAGTACCCAAAGACAGCTGCATGCCGCCCTCCAGCAAAGCGGAGTAGTTACCGGAGACCAGAGTAGCGTCGTGCTTGTCATCCATAGCAACCAACTTAAACATAACTCCATTCAAACCGCCGGCAGCGTTGATCTCGTCAACAGCCATCTGTGCTGCGTTCTTAACAGCATTACCGTAAATGGCTGCGCCACCGGTCAGGGGGCCGGAAACACCAATCACGAATTCCGTATTGTTTGCGGTGTACTTTGTGCCGGCACAACCGGCAAACATTGCCATGACCATCATGGCTGCCAAAACGATTGCAAATACCTTTTTCATAACTTTTCTCCCTTTCATTTCTTGAAGGTTAATATAAAAAAGCGGTTGCTCCTGCAACCGCTTCTTATACAAGATAACAGTTGCCTTTATTGTATCTTCAGCAGGACGCCCAGAATCCGTACAATAATAATGGACACTGCCGCAATGACAGTGTCCACAATAAGGCCCAGATGCGCAGAAGTACAAGCCGCTGCAGAAGTAGAGCAGCAGTTAGGATGCTGTTGCATAGCGGTATAACCAGCAGCCATTACCTTGTACCTCCTTAATAAGTTGTACACATTGTATCTCACACGCGGACATTTGTCAATCTGTCACATTGTAAGAAACATGCAGAAAAACCTTTTCTTTTTTGTGTGTTTTATACAATCAATTGCCGTTCATTTGGGAAACACATTCCGAAAGGACCTGAGAAATGATGGGCATACAGGTCTCAGTGCCGAAACCGCCCTCTTCTACGGTCACGATAAATGCCAGGGGATACTTCTCATCCGCCAGGAAGCCTGTGAACATGGCGTTGGGTTTTTTCCCGCCGCCTACCTCACCCGTTCCGGACTTGGCGCAGACCGTCAAGCCGGAAAAATTATCGGCACCGTATTTTACCTGCACATTGTTTTGCATGTACTCCAGCACAGTCTGTGCCGTCTCTTTCGAGACGACCCGGCCGGTTTTGGCAGTTTCCGCCTCATAGGTCACGGAATTGCCCACAGAGATCCGCGATACCACATGGGGCAATACGCCGGTTCCGCCGTTGGCAATGGCACCCACAAAGGCAAGGTATGCACAAGGATTGATCTGATCCCTGTGCTGGCCGATTCCGCTCCAGGCAACCTGCTCTGCTGTTGCACCGGAAAGGTCAAAGTTACCGGCAGCTGTGGTAATGCCGTCAAAGGATACCGACCGGCATACGCCGAACAGCTCCACATATTTTTGCAGGGTATCCCTGCCCAGCAGCTCCACAATTTGGGCAAAGGCGCAGTTGCAGGAGTTGGAGAAGCACTCTTTCAGTGTCTGCTTTCCATGGGCTTTCATGCAGGTAATATCGCCCTTTTGGATCACATACTTTCCTTCGCAGGTAAAGGTACGGTCTTCAATGTCGGGAATGCTCTCCAGTGCTGCCGCTAATGTAACGATCTTAAAAATAGAACCTGGAATATATTTGGATTGCAGAAAACGGTTGACATACACGCCGGTGTAAGCGCCGGTTGTATCTCCCGCGATGTCCGGTACAGCATCCGGATCAAAGGTAGGTGTTGTCACCGCACAGAGGATCTCTCCGGTTTTGTAGTTATATACTGCCACCGTTCCCACATGCTCACCCATAGCCTCCAGGGCCGCAATCTGCACCTTGGCAGACAGCGTCAGCGTAATGGTTCCGGTGGTGTCGCCATAGCTGTAGACACCGTTTACAAAGTCAAATCCCAGCATGGCATCCGCATAATAATCAATGGACGGAAGCCGAATGTTGCCCTGCCTGTCCCCTACCCAATGGAGCATCGCTCTGCGAACGGACGCATCGGCGTTATAGCTGCGGCCATCGGTCAGATCCGCAAGCAGCACCCCGTCACGGTCCACCAAAGTGCCCGTTCCCATTTTACCGGTACTGTCATAGATGTGAGGTGAACCGCTGAACAGTATCCAATCCCCGGCATCGGAGATATATTCACATACAAAAAACACCGTACCCGCCAGCAGGCAGATTACCAGAATCATCACTGCCAGGGCTCTTGTCGCTATTCTATTCATCGCCATCCTCCTCGCCCTTATGCAATCGCACAGCGAAGCTGGCGTTCTGCCGGGTATCCGCTGCCTTGATGAACGCAAGCAAGCCCCAGGCACCGATCATACTGCTGCCGCCGTTGGATAAAAACGGGAAAGTAACACCGGTCAGCGGCAGCACATCCACAGTACCCAAGGCGTTGAGGATCACCTGCATCAGCATGATCCCCGCCGCTGTGCAGGCACCGATGGTATAAAAGCTGCTTCTTCCCACCGCCGCGGAACGAATGGCAAACACCGCCAGCGTTACGACGCAAAGAATCGGAACAATCGCCACGATCAATCCCCACTCTTCCGCGATGGTGGCAAATACCACGTCGGAATCTGCCGCAAACACATGCTTCATCCAGCCACGGGTAGCACCCAGGCCGAAGAAACCTCCGGACGCAATGCACATCAGTGCCCTTGTCTGCTGGTAGCCGCTGGTAAGGGGATATTCCCACACATGACGCCAGGCCGCAAAACGCCGCAGTGCGTGGGGTGCAATCTTCAGCGCCACCACACCGGCAAAGCCCAAAGAAGTGCAGGCCAAAGCGATCGTACCAACACTGCCGCTTCGCAGGAAAGCAATGATCAGAAAAGCCATAAAGAAGATCAGCGCGGTGCCGAAATCATTCATCAGCGCCAGACAGCCGCAGATCACGATAGAATAAGCAATAAAGCCAATGATATTGCGCTTATTCATAACCCGGTCCATGGCAGATGCGCCGGCATAGACAAAGCAGACTTTACTCAGCTCAGAAGGCTGCAATGTCATCCCGCCGATCTCCAGCCAGTTTTTGGCACCGTAGTATTCTTCGCCGAACAGCAGTGTGATGACCAAAAAACCGACACCGGCTACTGCCGCCAAATACCGGAATTTCTTTGCACGCTCCAAATCCCGCAGTGACCAGCCCACCAGCAAAAATGTCCCCACGCCCAAAAGCATGGATACCAGCTGCTTGACGGTTTCTCCCGGCTTTACCGCAGCAATGGCCACCATGCCCAATGTGCAAAGGAAAAAGGCGATGGTCTCCGGCTCAAAGGCGGAGCGGCGAATGCAGAAATAGAACAGCAGCAGCGCCCACTGGCAGGCCATAATGCCCGCAAAACCTAAAATGATCTGCCTTGCGGTTTCTTCGTTGCCGCTAAGCAGATAGCCTAAGCACAGCAGACATTGTATCACAGTAAGCAGCAGTACATTAAACAGATTTCCCACAACACCGGATGCCTTGGTGCGCAGCTGCGCCAGCCGCTGCTCCTGCCGGTAAGAGATTGGCTGCAGCGTCATGGGAATCCCGCCGATCTCAATGGTATCTTCCGGGGTGACCACGCTGATCTGCTTCTTTTTGCCGTTGACCCGAACACCGTCCGTAGAATTGGCATCCGTAATCGTCCAGCTTCCGTCATCATAGCGGGTCAGAACCGCGTGGTTACGGGAGACAGTGGGAAAATCAATTACGATATCGCTTTTCTTACTTCTGCCGATCACATTTTCCCAGTGGGTAATAGGCAGTTTTTTACCGCCTTCCAGACACAGCCATGCCCATATCTCCGGCTCTCTGCGAAAGGTCAGCAGCGGTCTTGCACACCGCAAAAGCAGAAGAAAGGCAAGAACCGGCATCACATAGCGAACAATGCCGATATATACGAACAAATAGGTATCTCTCGCATTTACGATGGTTTGAATCAGGCTTTCCACGCTGTCACCTCCCTTTCGTTTCAAAATACTATTTGCCGCAGCTTTTGTCAAATTAAGAATTTGTTACGATTCCATGTCACGCAGCAACCGGATC
>JAZNLC010000183.1:0-6942 GCA_045578895.1 Faecousia sp.
TATCGACCAGGATCTGCCCGCGTTTGTAATCGCAAGAAACGGCGAGCCTGTTGCAAAGATCGCCAACGGCGACTCCGTTGTTCTGTTCAATTTCCGCGGTGACCGCGCCCAGGAGATCAGCCTCGCTTTTGACCGCAAGGACTTCGATAAATTCGACCGCGGTGACTACACCGGCGTCAAGTTTGCCGGCATGCTCCAGTACGACGGTGACTTGAACATTCCCGAAAACTATCTGGTACAGCCCCCTGTTATCCAGAACACACTGACCGAAGTGCTGTGTGAAGCGGGCATCCACGAGTATGCTGTCTCCGAGACCCAGAAATACGGTCATGTGACTTACTTCTGGAACGGTAACCGCAGCGGTAAGGTCTGCGAGGAGCTGGAGGTTTATGAGGAGATCCCCTCCGATGTAATTCCCTTTGAGCAGGCTCCCGCTATGAAGAGCAAGGAGATCACCGCAAAGATGGTAGAAGCTATGGCTTCTCAGAAATTCCAGTTCCTGCGCTGCAACTTCCCCAACGGCGATATGGTTGGCCACACCGGTGTTATGGACGCTGTCGTCTACGCTATGGAGTGCGTGGATAACGGGCTGAAGGCCATTATCGAGGCTGCTGACAAGTACGGCTACACCGTGCTGATCACCGCTGACCACGGCAATGCCGATCAGATGACCGAGACCAAGAAAGGCAAGACTTCCGTCCGCACCGCCCACTCTCTGAATCCCGTTCCCTTTATCATCTACGACAAGGACAACCACTGGACCGTGAAGGAAGGCGCTTACGGCCTGGCTAATGTGGCACCTACCGTTGTCAAAATGATGGGCTTGCGCGCACCTTCCTGCTGGGAAGACAGCATGGTTTGATCCCCCAATATCACTAGGAGGTACTGATTATGATCCAGCACAACAACGAAAACGGCACCGTAAATGTCAGCACCAGTGTGTATACCGATATTGCCGGCACTGTAGCTTCCAACTGCTTCGGTGTCAAGGGCATGGCTGCCCGCAGCGTAAAGGACGGCGTTTACCGCCTGCTGCGTAAGGAATCCGTTTCCAAAGGTGTCAATGTGACCCTGAACGAAGACAACACCATCTCCATTGATCTGCACATCATTGTGGACAATGGTGTCAACCTGACCACCGTAGGCGACAGCATCATTTCCCGCGTTCGCTATGAGGTGGGCAAGTACACCGGCACCCAGGTTCGGGATGTCAATGTGTATATCGATTCCATGATGATCGATTAACGGAGGAATAGCCATTGAGACAGATAATTAACGGCGCGGATCTGCGTAGAATGATCATCAGCGCAGCCGCATCCATCGAAATCAACAAGCAGGCCCTGAACGACCTGAATGTCTTCCCCGTTCCCGACGGCGACACCGGCACCAACATGTCCATGACCATCAATGCCGCCGCCGCTGACCTGCGGAGGGTAGAAGATCCCAGCCTGGAAAAGGCTGCCGCCACTGCCGCTTCCGCCATGCTCCGGGGTGCCCGGGGTAACTCCGGCGTTATCCTGTCCCTGCTGTTCCGGGGAATTTCCAAGAAGCTGAAGGGCCATGCCGAGTGTGACGGCGTTCTGTGGGCAGAGGCACTGCAGGAAGGCGTAGATGCCGCATATAAGGCGGTTATGAAGCCCGCCGAAGGCACTATCCTCACCGTTTCCCGTTTGGCTGCAGCCAAGGCAAGAGAAGCCGCCCGGGAGAATAACTTTATTGAATTTGTCCATGAGGCCGCTATTGCCGAAGCCAAGATTGCTTTGGCTGACACCGTCAACCAGAACCCCGTTCTGAAGAAGGCCGGTGTTGTGGATGCCGGCGGCAAGGGCTGGCTGGTTGCTCTGGAAGCCATGCTGGACTCCCTGCAAGGCAACGATGTGGTGATCCCCGAAGGCTTTGCTGCCACCGAGACCAAGGAAGCCGCCAATTTCGACCAGTTCGATACCGACGACATCACCTTTACCTACTGCACCGAGTTTATCATCGACCGGGAAAACGACAAGGATCCCGAGAAGCTCCGTGAGTTCCTGTCAAGCCTGGGCGACAGCCTGGTGCTGGTGGATGACGATGAGATCATCAAGGCCCATGTACACACCAATGATCCCGGCAAAGCGCTCCATGAAGCCATGGACTACGGCAGCTTTGTGACCGTTAAGATCGAGAACATGCGCCTGCAGCACACCGAAAAGGTCATGAGCGAGCAGGAGATCGCGCCCAAGATCGCTGAGCCGGAAAAGGCTCTGGGCGTGGTTTCCGTCTGCGCCGGTGACGGTTTGGCAGATGTATTTATGAATCTGGGTGTGGACGGCATCATTTCCGGCGGTCAGACCATGAACCCCAGTACCCAGGATATTCTGGAAGCTGTGAACAAAGTCCCCGCCGAGACCGTGTTCATCCTGCCCAACAACAAGAATATCATTATGGCTGCCCAGCAGGTAGAGGGCTTGACCCCCAAGCATGTGGTAGTCATCCCCAGCAAGACCGTTCCCCAGGGCATCACCGCTATGCTCAGCTTCAATCCTGAGGGATCCGTCGAAGAGAACACCGAGGCGCTGACCGAGGCACTGGGCTTGGTGGACACTATGCAGATCACCTATGCCGCCCGGAACTCCGACTTCGACGGCTACCTGATCCACGAAGGCGACTATTTGGCCATTACCGGCAGCGGTCTGTTCGGTACCAGCCGGGATATCAAGGTGCTGCTGCGCTCCCTGGCAGAGAAGGTCCGGGATGACGGCCGGGAGTTTATCACCATCTACTACGGCGAGGATATTCAGGAGAAGCATGCCCAGAAGGCTGCCGATCTCTTTGCGGAAGTTTGCCCCGACGCGGATGTAAATCTGATCCGGGGCGGTCAACCTGTCTACTACTATCTGATCTCCGCTGAATAAGCTGCAAGGCCCACCCCCACGGTGGGCCTTCACCATAGCTGCGACAACTTTTGCGGGTATTTCCTCCGGGGTTTTCATATACTAACTCCCGAGGTGATGGGTATATGAAACAATTGCCTGCAGGCGGCTTATTGGGTAAAGCGTGGCATTACTGGCTGCAGGTGCGCGCTCTGCGCATTCCCCTCCATGCTGCGAACACCGGGTACTTTCTGATTCTTTCCGTATTCCCTGCCCTGGTTCTGATCCTGGGTATTTTGAGCTATACCACACTGGATGTTCATAATCTGCTGGGGCTGTTGGAGGGGTTTCTTCCGGAAGCGCTTTTGCCGGAAGCGGAACTGCTGATCGTCAACGCCTACCAAAAAACCAACAAAGCCGTGGTTGGCATTTCTGCCGTCACTGCCCTTTGGTCTGCCAGCCGAGGGATCTACGGACTTTTGACCGGCCTCAACGCGATCTACCGGGTGCCGGAAAATCGGGGATATCTGCAAGTCCGGCTGCTGAGCATGGGCTACACCCTTCTGTTTCTGGCGGTATTGCTGCTGACACTGGCGCTGCATGTCTTCGGTACCGGTCTTTTGGGATTTCTCTCCCGGTCCGAGGCACCATTCTTCCGGTTTCTGACAGGCATCGTGGATCTGCGTTTTTTTCTGCTTGTCTTTTTGCAGACAGCGCTCTTTACCGCCATGTTCACGGTGCTGCCAAACCGGAAAAACACCATCGGTGACAGTCTGCCCGGTGCCCTCCTTGCCTCCATCGGCTGGCTGATCTTTTCCCATTTGTTTTCCTTGTATGTGGAGCATTCCCCCGCCTACGGCCATATCTACGGATCCGTTTACGCGGTAGCGCTGATGATGCTATGGCTGTATTTTTGCATCAGCATCCTTTTCTACGGTGCTGTCTTAAACCGCCTGCTGACAGAAAACCAATGAAATTGCGAAAAGTTTACGGAGTATTCACAATTATTTCCTACAATAGCAAAAACAGGGAGGTAGCATTGCTGTGTTTGGATACGTAACCGCCAATATGAAAGAGCTGGCCAAAGAGCAGCAGCTTCGCTATAACGCCGTATATTGCGGTATTTGCAGAAGCATCCGCGGCAGTGCCTCCCAAACCGCCCGGCTGGGGCTGAGCTATGACATGGCCTTTTTGGCTCTGCTGCTGATGAGCCTGTATGAGCCGGAAGAAACATGCGGTGACCGCGCCTGCATGCTGCACCCCTTTCAGAAGCGTTCCTGGGTAGATAACGAGTATATCCGCTATGCTGCGGATATGAATGTGGCCCTGGCTTACTACAATGCCCGGGACGATGCTCTGGACGACGGCAGCCTTTTGGCCAAGGGCTTGATGTCGGTCTTTGGAAAAAAGCTTGCCGATATTCAGGAAAAATACCCCCGGCAGTGTGAAGCCATGGAGCGCTGCATCCGGGACCTTTCCCAACTGGAAAAAGAAAACTGCCCCAACCCGGATGCCCCCGCCTCTTGCTTTGGTCAGCTGATGGCAGAGCTACTTACTTACCGGGAAGACCTTTGGGCAGATACGCTTCGGCAAATGGGCATGGCGCTGGGCCGTTTTATTTATTTGCTGGACGCGGCAGCAGATTACCGCAGGGATCAAAAAAAGAAAAAATATAATCCGTTCCTCGCCATGGGGACCGGCAGAGATATCAACCGCTGGGAACAGTATCTGGTACTGGAAATGGCGAAATGCGCCGAGTGCTACGAAATTCTTCCTTTGGTGCAGGACAAGCCCTTGCTGGACGCGATTCTTTACAGCGGCGTTTGGATGAAATTTGAGATGCTGCGCCCCAAAAAGGGCGCGCGGGAGGAAACAGTATGATCGATGATCCCTATAAGGTTCTTGGTGTCAACCGGGACGCATCGGATGATGAGATCAAGAAAGCATACAGACGGCTTGCAAAAAAGTACCACCCGGATGTAAATCCCGGTGACGAGGAAGCGGCCCGAAAAATGCAGGAGATCAATGCCGCCTACGAACAGATCAAAAACCCGGAAAAAGCAGCCCAGGGCAGCCGGCCAAACAGTGGCTACAATCCTTACGGCCGTCGCAGTTACGGCGGTTACGGTTATGGCTATGATCCTTTTGGAAATGCACAAAAACAAAGCCGCTCCCATACCGGCGATCCCTATCAGGATTCCGCTTACCAGTACATCCGCTTCGGTCGCTACCAGGAAGCGCTGAATGCCCTGAATAACTCCACGCAGCGCAACGCCCGGTGGTATTATCTCAGCGCTATGGCCAATTACGGCGTAGGCAACCGGATCACTGCCCTGGAGCATATCAAGCGGGCCGTATCCATGGAGCCTGACAATTATGAGTATCTGGCGGCGCTGGAACGGATGGAGCAGGGCGGCGACGCCTACAGCAGCCAGTCCGGCGGCTACCGCACCTATGGCAGAGGCTTCCGCTCTCCCTGCGCGTCTGTATGTCTTTGCTATTTCCTGCAGCTTTTCTGCTGCCGCGGCAGATTCTTCTGCTGTTGACATCCCACCGTTCCCGTGGTATAATTCTTTCGACAATTTGATAACCTTATGTGTGGCCCGGGCCGGCGATGAACCGCCGGGGCTGAACAAGATAATCGGGTGTGAATCCCGAACGGTACCGCCGCTGTATATACAGGGTATGTTTCTTTTGGCGAAAGCCAGTCACTGGGGCTCCTGGGAAGGCAGAAACATACAGAGGACGCAGCCCTCAGCTGTATGAGTCAGAAGACCTACGCATAAGTTTCTCCCTTTGCCTGCGCGAATATGGGCAAAGTGCTTTGTCGCAGAAAAACGGCTGCGGCACCTGTTTCAGGTGCCGCAGCCTTCTTAGTTTTTAGGAGGAAAAATTATGAAAAATAAAAAAACCGTATTAGCTGTTATCGCGCTGGTAGTCGTCGTGGCTGTTTTTGCCGGTGTCTATCTTGCCACACGGCCTGAAGCCGCCCAGGGTACAAAATCCTTTTCCGTTACCGTAGTGCATGCCGACGGCAGTTCCAAGGAATTCGCCTACCGTACCGATGCCAAAAAGCTGGGTGTATTTTTGGAAGAGAAGGGTCTGATTAGCTCCGAAGGTGCTGATGAGGGTATGTTCCACACCGTTGACGGCGAGAAAGCGGACTGGAATGTAAATCAAAGCTACTGGGCTTTCTACCTGGGGGAAGAATATGCAGTCACCGGTATCTATGATACCAACATTGCCGACGGGGCCGTATACAAGCTGGTGTACACCCTTGGATAAACTGAAACCTACTCTGCGGGAGATCGCGCTGTTCGGCATTTTAGGCGCGCTGACCTTTGGCGCAAAGGTGGCCATGAGCTTTTTGCCCAACATTGAGCCGGTGTCTCTGTTTGTGATGCTGTATGCGGTCATTTTCGGCCGAAAAGCCTTGTATCCCATTTATTTGTATGTGCTGCTGGAGATCCTGTTTTACGGCATTCAGCTTTGGAATATCAACTATCTGTATGTGTGGGTCATTTTGGCGGTGGGAGCGTGGATGCTCAGAAAATCGGAAAATCCCCTGACTTGGGCGCTGCTCAGCGGTGTCTTCGGACTGCTGTTCGGCGCGCTGTGCGCGCCGGTCTACCTGTTCTCCGGAGGGCTGGGTTTTGCGGTAAGCTGGTGGGTCTCCGGAATTCCCTTTGACCTGATGCACTGCGCCGGCAATTTTGTCATGGCGCTGCTGCTGTTTATACCCCTGCGCCGCCTGCTGGAAAAACTGTACCGAAAGTAAACCGATGCCTGCGTGAAAGAAGCTGCGTCTTTCACGCAGGCATTTTTTGTAGCGAGCCGCCGCTCCCGATTCCCACCAAGACTTCTGCTTGTCGTTAGTTCCTTGCCCGGTATCGTTTTTGCGGTGGTAAATGATCGTTTAGCGTACTACTCAAGGCCCCCTTGTGAAAGGGGGCTGGCAAAAATCTCTGATTTTTGACTGGGGGATTCCATGCTGCAAAGCAGCATATCGCCCTGTGGGCGATGAATCCCTCCACCGCTTACGCGGTCCCCCTCCCTTTGACAAGGGAGGCTTTGCACCGCTAAACGATCATTT
>JAZNLC010000184.1:0-2033 GCA_045578895.1 Faecousia sp.
AAATGAGCAGGCTATCAAGGAATTTTTGGCAGAACATCCGGATTTTGAACCGGATGCTGTAGAAGCACCCTGGTTTGTGCCGGGAGAAAACGGAAGTTTCCGGATGTGGCCTCATAAGCTGCTGGGAGAAGGGCACTTTGCTGCGGTTTTGCGCAGGAAGGGCATGGAGGAACGGGAAGTCCCGCAGGCAGGGAAGGAAGAGCGAATTCCAAAAGAATGGGCAGCGTTTGCAAAGGAACTGGATATCCGTTTGCCCGCGGGAATGGGAATGTTCTTTGGACAGAGCCTGTATTGGGCACCGAAGGGAATGCCGGAACTGAAAGGACTGAAAGTGGAACGGCCGGGCTTGGAGCTGGGTATTGTAAAAAAAGACCGGTTTGAGCCCGCGCATGCTTTGGCACTGTGGCTGCGAAGCTGCCGGCGGATGGCGGACTATTCCGGTACCAGCCGGGAAATTGCGGCCTACATGCACGGAGATGTGGTGCCTTCCGGGGAGAAGGGCTGGTGCTTGGTAACGGTGGATGGCTACAGCCTCGGCTGGGGAAAAGGTGACGGAACTGTACTGAAAAACCACTATCCAAAGGGTCTGCGGCGGTAAAATGAATTAATACTTTACATAACGCGAAAGCTGTGGTATAATTCTTAAGGTCTATTACTGTGCGTTTCAGATAAATCACCGCAAGGAGAGGATTTCCTTGGCCAGATATGAAATTATCGGTGGCAATTCCCTTTTGGGTGAAGTCACCATCAGCGGCGCGAAAAACGCTGCGGTAGCCATCCTGCCGGCCGCATTGTTGGTAGCAGATGTCTGCAGAATTGAAAATGTTCCCGATATTTCTGATGTGCGGATCTTGCTGGATATTCTCAAAGGAATGGGCGCAAAGATCAGCTATGAAGATAAGAATACCGTTATTATTGACAGCTCCGATGTAAACAGCATCCACCCGGATCCTACTTTGGTGCGCAAAATGCGCGCAAGCTACTATTTGATGGGCGCTCTGCTTGGCAGATTCGGCCGTGCGGATGTAGCGCTGCCCGGCGGCTGTAATTTTGCTTCCCGCCCCATTGATCAGCACATCAAAGGCTTTTGGGCCTTGGGTGCGGATGTGGATGAGGCAGAGGACTATGTGGCGTTGGAGCCGGGTCCCAACGGATTGCATGGTGCCCGGATCAGCCTGGATATGGCAAGCGTTGGCGCGACGGTCAATATTATGCTGGCAGCAGTGCTGATCCCCGGTCAAACCGTGATCGAGAACGCAGCGAAGGAGCCCCATGTGGTCGACCTTGCCAACTTTCTGAATACCATGGGCGCGCGGATTTCCGGTGCCGGTACTGATACGATCAAGATCCGGGGCGTCGAGAGTCTGAAGGGCGGCAGTTATGCCATCATTCCCGACCAGATCGAGGCTGGTACATATATGGCGGCAGCGGCCGCCACCGGCGGCAATGTGCTGGTTCGCAATGTGATCCCCAAGCACATGGAGCGGATCTCTACCAAGCTGATGGAAATGGGCGCAAAGGTTACGGAGTATGATGATGCCATCCGCGTGCAGGCCAATACAAGGCTGCGTCACACCACGGTTAAGACCCGCCCGTATCCCGGTTTTCCTACAGACATGCAAGCCCAGCTTTGCGTATGCATGACGCTGGCCAGCGGCGTCAGCCGGTTGACCGAGAGTGTGTATGAAACCCGTTTCTTTGGCTACTGCACGGAACTGAGCAATATGGGTGCCGATATTCTGATCAACGGAAAAACCGCCGTTGTGACGGGCCAGGAGAAGCTTTACGGTACAACGGTATGTGCCCATGACCTGCGTGCAGGCGCGGCGCTGATCATTGCCGGCTTGGCTGCGGAAGGTACAACAAAAGTGGAGAACATCCACTTCGTGGAGCGTGGTTACGAAAACATCGTAGAGAAACTCACAAACCTTGGCGCGAACATCAAGAAAATTGAAGAGTAATCCAAAACGCCCGGATACAATCCGGGCGTTTTTTGTATGATGGATATGGATGATACGGTAAATGATCGTTTA
>JAZNLC010000185.1:0-20019 GCA_045578895.1 Faecousia sp.
GGAGCACACCAGCCGATACCGTGGGTGAAACCACTGATGTCGGAGATCTGCTTGGCCTGTACCCACTTGCCCTCTTCGGGAATGGGAGCGGGGCCATGGTAAGCGCCCTTACCGACGGAGCACATATGCTGTACTTCTGCACTATAAATCATGGCAAATTTTCCTTTCTTTTCTTAAAACGGTTTTTCCGTTTTTATGCTACTTGCTCGCGCAAGCGCAGATTTTCCGAAACTATTATACTGGCTTATACGGGAAAAGTCAATGACAAGATATACTTAGATGCCCGCATTGGTTATTGGCAGGAAGAAATATCCCGCTGTACAAAGTGGTGGAATTTTCCAATATCTACATCAGAAGCTACCAAAACCGGCGCAACCGGAGGGCGTGTCTGATAGATGCTGTTCCAATAGGCTTTTCCATAGCTGTCGATGTTCAGCGTTAGTCCCATGGCCAGCCCTTCCGTAATGACAGCTGTACGAATGCGCTGCATAGCGCAGATGGATGTGTCATATAAATAGTAAATGACCAGCACATCGTGCAGAACCAAAGTTTCTTCGGGATGCTGTTGCTGCCAGCGGCTGTAAAGCGCTGAGAGATAGCGGAAGGCGGCACTGGGGTGGTGGTCGGAATCCAATGCTTTTTTCAGGTACCCGGGGTCAGTAAGTCGATGTGTCACATCGGCACCGATACACTCCAAATTGGAAAGGGAGCGGAACATCCGGTCCGCTGCGGGAACGTCACACATTACATTCCAATCGGCATACTGCTTGAAGTACGCACCGCCCATGATAACGACGTTGTTTATGCAAAACAATGCATCCGGGTCCTTTTCGATTACCTTCGCTATGTTGCAGAAAGGCCCTAATGCGACCACTGTCAGGTCCTTTTTATATCGGTGGCAGCTGTCAATGATGAAATCCACGGCTGCTTCCGGATCGGTGTTTTCGGGTGTGTAGGTATCCGCCGCAAGGTCGGCTTCAAAGGTGCCAAGGTATTCATTGTTTTTTTCTGCATCATCGCCGGAAAAACCCGCGTACACTGGGACGGCATCATAACCGTTTCCAAAAAAAGTCAGCAGTTTTTTTGCCATTCTTGCCCGATCACCGGTATTGCGGAAAACTGTTGTAATACCAACGATCTCGAAATCCAATGCCATGGCTGCAAAAATGGCAAAGGCGTCATCCAGATTATCACCGATATCGGTGTCTATGAGAAGTTTTGTTTTTGCCTGCACAGCATCCACCTCCTTTAACTGATAGTATAGCAAAATAAAAAAACTCTGTAAATAGAAGATTCCATACATAATCCTTGTAATGCGGCAGATACTATGCCTGAATCTTTGATAAAGGAGGAACTGACTATGAGCTGCCATGCAAACAAGTGTATCGAGTGTACGGTTTCCCAGTGCGCCCACCACTGCGAGGATGCCAACTACTGCTCCCTGGAGCGGATCCTGGTAGGCACCCATGAGACCAACCCCGCAATGGACCAGTGCACTGACTGTAAGTCCTTCAAAAAGAAGTAAAACCTGCGCGGCGGCCTCTGCCGCCGCTTTTTTTACCGGAAATGCTTGACGGTTGCGCCGATTACGGGTATGATAGGAAAAATAACTTTATTTTACAAGATTATTCAAATTTCGTTGAGGTATCGTACATAGTTTTTTAAAACTTGGACAGTACGATCATACCAGTAAACGACGAGGAGGGTATATGATGGATAACTGCGAGAACATGAATCCTGAGGAGCAGGAATTGGAACAGTTGCCTCAGAATGGGAATACAGAGGTGCCGATTGCTGACGATGTGGTAACTGCGGCAGAAGAATCCGCTACAGTGGAATTTACCGAAGAAGCGCCTGCAGCCGGAGAACCTATGGTGGAGGAAACACCCAAGGAAGCCCCCGTTGCGGAAACACCGCCTGCAGCGCCTGCAAAGAAGAAAGTTTCCCCCTATGCGGATTCTCCGTATATGATGAATCATCCGGTAGAAGAACAGGCAAAACCGAAAAAGGTGAAGAAAGAGAAAAAGCAGGGCGGTTTTTGGAAAAAAGCCCTGTGTGCGGTACTGATCCTGACACTGGTCGCAAGTGCTTGTGTAGCCACCGGCGCGGTGGTGAACGATTATTGGGAACACCGAATGGATGCGCTGGAAGACCAATTCGATGGCCGGCTGGAAATGCTGGAGGAGCAGATCAGAAACAGCAATCGCGGCGGTATATCTGTTTCCGGCAGTCCCACAACCTCTGCCGACGGCGGCTTGACCCCCGCACAGGTGTATGCCCAAAATGTCGATGCTGTGGTTTTGATCTATAACCAGATGTCTGCAGGCACATCCTCCGGATCCGGCTTCATTCTGAATACGGATGGTTATGTGGTAACCAACTACCATGTGGTGGAAGGCAACGGCGCATTGAGTGTTGTTTTGACCAATGGCACAGAGCACGAAGCCAGATTGGTGGGCTGTGACGAAACCAACGATGTGGCCCTGCTGAAGATCGAAGGAGATAACCTGCAGGCTGTCACACTGGGCAGCAGCACCGACCTGATCGTGGGTGACCAGGTGGTCGCCATCGGCAATCCTTTGGGAGAACTGACATCTACTCTGACGGTTGGTTATGTCAGCGCCAAGGAGCGGGATGTGAATACCGACGGCTTTGCAATCAATATGCTCCAGACAGATGCCGCTATCAACTCCGGTAATTCCGGCGGCCCGCTGTTTAATATGCGTGGGGAGGTCATTGGCATTACTACTGCAAAGTATTCCGGCACTTCTTCCGGCGGCGCTACCATTGAGGGCGTCGGCTTTGCGATCCCCATTGATGATGTCAGCGGATTGCTGTCTGACCTGGCTAACTACGGCTATGTAACAGGTGCCTATCTGGGTGTCAGCGTCAGCGATATGGATGCTGCGGCTGCTGACTATTATGGCATGCCTGTTGGCGCCTATGTGCAGAAGGTAGAGAAGGGATACGCCGCGGAAAGAGCCGGTATTCAGCCAAAGGATATCATTACCAGCATTGGCGGTATCACAGTTGAGAATGTAAACGACCTGACCCGTGCTCTTAGAAATTTCAAGGCAGGAGATCTTACGGTAGTCACTATCTACCGTGGCGGCAGGGAGATCAACCTGAAGATCACACTGGATGAAAAGCCCGTGGCTGTGCAGTCTGATGTAAATCCCACGGAGCCTGAGGCGCAGAACCAAATGCCCGAAGGCGACTTCGGCCAGTGGTATGATTACTTGGCACCCTTCTTCGGAGGAAAGGATTGAGGATAGATGGTCTGCCAGTTCCCGGCAGACCATTTTTCTGCAAATTGTCGAAAATTGTCGAACGGTTTGACAGGATCGGATTGTAATCTGCCCATTGCTGTGGTATCCTTAAAAGCGGATTATGAAGCAGGGGTGTGACGGTGTTGCAAAAGATCTTGATTGCTGATGCTGCGGAAGGTTTCAAAGACCGGCTGCAGACCATGCTGTCTGCAAAATATCAGGTGGTCTGCGCGGATGATGGATGTCAGGCATGGGATATGCTTGTGCGGTTTCAGCCGGATCTGCTGGTATTGGATGTGGAACTGCCGGAAATCGACGGGATCACTCTGCTTCGCCAGATGTATGTGGCGGGATACAACCCTGCGGTTTTGGTGGTCTCCCGAACACTGACGGATTACGCCGTGGATACGCTGATTGGGATGGAGATCGGCTACATTATGCGAAAACCATGCGATGTGAAGCATGCCGCCCAAAGGGCGGAAGATATCCTGCTGTACCATTCCGAAAAAGGAAAGCAGCTGCAGACCTGTATCGCCGATATCCTGGATGAACTGGGAATCCCGCTCCATTTGAGCGGTGCAAAATACCTGATTTCTGCGGTTATGGAAATGGAAAAGAATCCCCACCAGTTCATGACAAAAGAATTGTATCCTGCGGTTGGAAAACGGTTTGGCACCATAGGAACCAGGGTAGAACGCAACATCCGCAGCGCGGTAGAGGCCGGGTGGCACAAGGGCCGGGCGGATGTGTGGAGAGTACATTTTGGAGAGGATCCTGAGGGCTTGCCCCATTGCCCCAACAATACAGAAATCATCACACATCTTGTACAAATTATTAAGAAATTGTGATATTACAGTACATTTTTACAGTTTAATGATGAATTTTTTTGTATTTATCGGCAGAATTTCTCTAGATTATTCATTTGTGATGATGTATAATACTACATTACGGGAATAAAATAATTTCGTTTTTCGAAAAGAACATATTGAGGTGTGTTATGAAAGAAGGAAAAACCCAAATATCCTGGAAAAAGATTGCACTGATTGTTACATGCGTTCTTTTGTCGCTGGTTTTGATCGTGCTGATTCTTGCGGCGGTTTTCATGGATCGGCTGCTGGGCGAGATCGACCGTGAGCCGGAAACCAGAGAGACATTGTCCTCCGAGCAGCTGGAAGAACTTTTAAAGCCGAATCAGACCATTGGAGAGGATTATACAGACCCGGTGTTTAATGCGTCTGATGTTACGGTTCCGACTGGGACCGTGGAAGTTGTGCAGAGCGATAATGTTGTAAACATTATGCTGGTTGGTCAGGATGGCGCTGCCGGTCTTACCGATGTCATGATTCTGTGTTCTATCAACAAAGAGACAAATACCGTGACGATGACTTCTTTCCTGCGGGATCTGTATTTGAACATTCCCGGCCATTACCGTAACGATAAGCTGAATGTTGCATATCCCTTGGGCGGCTTCAAAATGATCGACGATGCGCTGAAGGTTAATTTTGGCGTTCAGGTAGACGGAAACATGCGTGTAGATTTCTCTCAGTTTACCAGAATCATCGATCTTTTGGGTGGCGTGGACATTTATTTGAGCGGCGCGGAAGCATCACACTTAAACAGTGAGTATGGTTTCGGTTTGAGTTCCGGCGTGCAGCATCTCAACGGCGAACGGGCACTGGCTTACGCCCGCATCCGTAAGATCGATTCTGATTTCAATCGCACGAGCCGCCAGCGGAATGTGATTTCTGCTATTTTAAATCAGCTTAAAAACGCAAGCGTATCTCAGTTGATGAACACGGTAACGGCTGTTTTGAATATCATTTCTACAGATATGTCTGATGCTGATATTATGAAGTACGTTGCAGAGTTTGCGCCTATGCTGAAAAATCTGAATATCGTATCCCAGCACATTCCCGTGGAAGGCACTTACTACTTCGGCGGCGTTAAGGACCAGAATATTGTCGACTGTATCTTCATCAAGGACTTCGAGACGAATAGAAAGCTTCTTGCCGATGTCCTTGACGGTTAATGTCAAATGAGCGGCAAGAAACGATCCCGCAATGCAAAGGGACGCAGAATACTTTGCGTACTTCTGGTTCTGATGCTAGGCGCTGCATTGTTGGCATATGCTTATGTTGACCGATTGCTTGGGTTGATACAGCGGCAGCCCGCACAGAATGAAACGCTTTCTTCCGAACAGATCCAGGAAATCGAGAACCAGACGGATCCCATCGAAAACGATTTTACCGGTCCAATCATTGACCCGTCGGATGTAACATGGGCGACAGATCCCGAAGCTATTCTGGATGAAGAGCATATTATCAACATCCTGCTGATTGGGCAGGACCGCAGACCGGGGCAGGGAAGACAGCGCTCGGATGCTATGATCCTCTGCTCCCTGAACACAGACACCAAGACACTGACGATGACCTCTTTCTTGCGTGACCTGTATGTACAGATCCCCGGATACCAGGATAACCGGCTAAACGCCCCCTATGCGTTGGGTGGTATGGAATTGCTGAAGGAGACGCTGAAGCGTAATTTTGGTGTCGCTGTGGATGGCTGCATGGAAGTGGATTTTTCTCAGTTTGAGAAAATCATCGACTTAATGGGTGGCGTGGATATTACGCTGACCTCTGATGAGGCTGCGCATCTGAACCAAAACTATGGTTTCGCGTTGCGCGCCGGGGAAAACCACCTGAACGGGCAGCAGGCACTGGCATATTCCAGGATACGCTATATCGGCACGGATTTTGGCCGGACCAACCGGCAAAGAACTGTATTGGCGGCTCTGGTGGAACAAAGCAGAACCATCAGCCTGAAACAGATGAATGATCTGTTGGAAGTCGTGTTAGGGTTGATGACAACGGACATGTCCAATAAACAGATGCTGGATTTGGCATTGGAATGCTTTCCTTTGCTGCGCGAGCTGAAAGTGAAGACCCAGTGTATTCCTGCGGAAGGAACCTATCAGTTTGCCAGCATTCGCGGAATGTCGGTGATCGTTGCTGACATGGAGGCGAATCGGCAGCATCTGCGTGACACAATTATGGAATAAAGAATCTCGGTTTGGACGGCGTGCTGCGGCGCCCCAAACCGGGAATTTTACGAGATGGTAAAATTTACTAAAATATGAAATAGCGAAAGTTGATTGTTTTACTCGAATTATGGAAAAGTGAATAAAAACAAACGGGAAAACACTTCCTTTTTTTACAAATACAGAATTGACAAAATGTGCCAATAATCTTATAATGAGTCCATCTTTCTTGGAGGTGCAGGCATGGAATTGACAAGAAGTGAAATGGAGATCATGGATGTTCTTTGGGAGGCACAGGTGCCTCTGTCCCGTTCCGATTTGTTGGAACGGTCCGCTGAAAAGTCCTGGAAGGACAGTTCTGTGCATATTTTACTCAACGGTATGCTGCAGAAGAATGTGATTCGGGAAGCAGGCTTTGTCAAGCGCAGCAAGACCTATGGCCGCACTTTTACCCCGACCATGACGAGAGAAGAATACTTTGCGGAGACGATTTTTTCTCACCGGCATAAGCCGAATATTGTCGGACTGATCGCTGCTTTGCTGCAGCGGAAGGATATTACGCAGGAAGAGATGAATCAGATCCGAGCATTGGTCAACGAGAAATGAATACAGCGAACGGCTGCAGATTTTCTGCAGCCGTTTTTCTCTTTACTGTAACCGCGCATGTGGTTTTTGCGAGTATAGTGTTAGAAGAAATTAACACAACAGGAGGGAACTTACATGAAAATGAGAAGCTTGATTTGTGTATTGCTGGCAGCGGTGATGGTGACAGCGGCATTTTACGGCTGTGGCGCAAAATCTGAGGCAATGGACAGCAATGGCGCAGACCGGTATAACAACGAATTGTATGGCGGCATATATGACGGTGTAAGTGATATGGTCACCGAATCGGCGAAACCGGAAAGCGGATCAACGGCAAATTCGGTGATTACAGCCAATCAAAAGCTGGTGCGCACCATGACCGTGGAAGCGGAGACCGATAATATGGACAGCTTGCTGGCGGCCTTGACCGAAAAAATCGCCGCGCTGGGTGGCTATGTGGAAAATAAGTCTACCCGCAACGGCGGCAGCACCTCCACACGGCGTTACCGCTATGCGGACATGACGATCCGGATCCCGGCCGACCGTTTGGGAGAATTCATCGAACATATCAGTGGACAGACCAATGTGCTGTCCTACAACGAAAGCGCCGACGATATCACACTGCGCTATGTGGCTACCCAAAGCAGAGTGACCGCTTTGGAAACAGAACAGCAGCGTCTGCTGGAATTGCTGGCAAAAGCGGAGAATATGGCAGATCTTTTGCTGATCGAGGAACGGCTGACCAACGTTCGCACGGAGCTGGAGGAAGTGACCAGCCAAATGCGTATCTATGATAACATGGTCGATTACGGAACAGTCCGGCTTTCCGTCACGGAGGTGCAGGAATTTACGCCTGTTCAGGAGGAGACGGTTTGGCAGAGAATCGGCAACGGTATCGTGGAGAACTGGAGAAATCTGTGTGATGGCGCAGAAGCTGTGTTCGTATTTCTGGTAGTGTCCCTGCCTTACTGTATTCCTATCGGTGCCGCGGTGCTGATCACAGTGTTCGCGGTGAAACTGGCTACCCGTAAGACAAAGAAAAAAGAATCTCCTCCGGCAACTAACGCAGAAGAATAAAAGAAATCGTGCAGGCTTATGCCTGCACGATTCATTTTTACAGAATACTTAGCAGCGTGGCGAGGACTGCTGTATGCTGCAAAGAAGCGTCGATCATCAGATGCTCTTTTTCTGCATGGGCACCATCACCCACGGGTCCCAAACCGTCCAGGGTGGGGATCCCCCAGGAAGAGGTGAAGTTTCCATCGCTGCCACCGCCGACGGTAATATGCTTCAGATCGATGCCAAACTCTGCTGCGGCCTGGACGGCTTTTGCAAACAAGGCCTGATTGGCCTGTGTAAATTCATAGGGGGGACGGTTCATGCCGCCGGTGATATTCAGTGTGACACCATCTTGCCGGGGCTTCAACTCGGAGATCAGCCTGGTGAGCCGATCTCCCTCAGCTTTCTTTGTGACACGGACATCCACTTTCATTTCCGCATGGGCGGCAATGACATTAAACTTGGTGCCTCCGGAGATAACACCCACATTGACGGAAGTGCCGTTGTCAAGATCTGTCATGGCGAAAAGCTGCTCGGTCAGATAAGCGGCCTCCAAAATGGCGCTGCGGCCTTTTGCATAGTCGGTTCCTGCGTGGGCGGCAATGCCGTCGATCTTGATCAAAAAGTCGCCGGTAGACTTTCTGCCGACTTTTACAGCGCCGTCCGGAGCGGCAGGCTCCAGGATCAGTGCGTTGGGATATGCTTTCGCAATGGGTTCAAAGTGCGCGCGGGAGGTTCTGCTGCCCATTTCTTCGTCGGAATTCAGGAATAAACCGATGGAACCATCCAGACCGCCTGTGGCCAGCAGTGCCTTCACAGACCAAATACCGGCGACGATACCATACTTCATATCATAAACGCCGGGGCCGGACAACTTGTTTCCTTCCCGATTCAGCGGCAGATCGTCGATATTCCATACCGTGTCGTAGTGACCCAGCATCAGCGCTTTGGGGCGGCCTTCACCGATCTTGTAATATAGGTGGCGTCCCCGCGCTTCCTGGGGAAATACCACAGTTGGCTCCAACCCAAGGCGCTTTCGGATTAGCTCAGTAATGGCATCGGCGCATTTTTCAACATATTCCTTGCGGATCGTGGGGCTTTGATGCTCCGCAAGATAGATAGTATCCGCAATCATCTGCTCACCATTGTCTAAAATATATCTGCGCATGGCCTCGCTTCGTTTCATAACGACACCTCCCTTTTTCTTTCAGTGTAGCAGTAAGATTTTGGAATTGCAAGATGTATTTCAAAAAATAAGGTGAGGGTAATGTACCGTCTTGTGTCATTGCGTAGATATACAATTACAAGGAACAAATATGCAATTGAAAATAAGTATTCTCCATGATATATTTTGTCTAAGGGTAGGTCTTGACAAATACTGATGAGGGAAGTGTATTTCTGTCCCTGCTGACTAAGCATCCGGAATACTTTGATACGGAAAAGAACGTCGAACCGCAAGCGCTGAAGAGCTGGCTCATTGAAATCAATGCAGCCGGATTCACACCGGAGGATGTGATGAACCACTTTTGGGAGTTGGACAACAAAGCTGTGGAAGATACCCTCTTTTGGGAAGAAGCAGGCGTAGATCTGGCACAGCTGAAAGAGTGACAGAACGGGAGGCAATTTATGAAGATTTGCTTTTTGGGAACTTGCGCCGGTACAGAACCAATGCCGGATAGGAAGCATGCGTCGTTCCTGCTGGAACTGGATGGCGGTATTTACTGGTTTGATGCCGGAGAGGGCTGCTCCTATACCGCCCATAACCTTGGTATCGATGTTCTGAAGGTAAGAAAAATACTGATTTCACATCCCCACCTGGATCACACTGGCGGTCTTGCCAATCTGATATGGAATATCAGCAAGATGCATTGGGTCAAGGGAACGAAGACACAAACAGACATCGATATTTGGCTTCCTGATTTGCAGGTTTGGGACGCGGTGAAAATGTTGCTGCGCTGCAGCGAGGGAGAATACGCTTTGGAATCCCATCTCTACCCCCATCAGATCTGTGACGGTGTGCTTTTTGATGATGGCTTGCTGCGTGTCACCGCAGCGCACAATCTGCATGTCGCGCCGCAACAGGAGAACTGGCGTTCCTTCTCTTTTCGCATAGAAGCGGAGGGGAAACGGCTGATCTATTCCGGCGATGTGAAAAACTATGAAGAGCTGGATGCACTCATCTGCGACGGTTGCGACGGGCTTATCATTGAAACCGGACATTTTGGTATAGACGATGTTTACGCCTACACACGGGATAAAAAGATCGGTAAGGTGTATTTTACCCACAACGGCAGGGAAATCCTGAATCACGGGGAAGCATCTGTGGAAAAGCTTCGTAAGTATTTTGGAGAAAAGGCTGTTATCTGCTTTGATGGGATGACAGAGGAGATTTAGACCGCCGGAATAGGAGACATTACAATGGCTTTTGCACCATGTGAAAAAATCGATATTCATTTGCATCTTGCTCATGAAAATGGGAAACGGGAGAATCGTACGATCAGTACCTATCAGGAAATGATCCCTTACTTTGAAAAGTGCAATATCGTCAAGGGTATCGTTGTGACCGGCGGTAATATGCTTCCGTCTTTGCCTCAAAATGAGGAGTGTATGGCAATTTATCAGGCAGATCCAAAGCATTATGCATGGATGTGCAATCCGGAACCGATTGACCCGGAAACCATTTATGAAAAACTGCGAAGCTATAAAGCCCAAGGCGCTGTGGGCGTTGGAGAGCTGACATGTAATATTCCAATAACAGACCCTGCTCTGTGTGCGATGTTTGACGCGGCAGGGAAACTGGAACTGCCTATTACACTGCATATGAGTCCTGCGGTTGGGTGCAGCTACGGTGTTGTGGATGAACCGGGCCTGCCTCTTTTGGAGCAGTGTCTAAAAAAATTCCCCGATACCGTGTTTGTGGGTCACAGCGCCTGCTTCTGGTGTGAGATCAGCGGTGACGCACCGACTGATAACCGGGGAAGAAACGGTTATCCTACCGGCCCGGTTATTCCGGGAGGACGCATTGCGCAGCTGCTGGAACAGTATCCGAATCTTTACTGCGATCTCAGCGCAACCAGCGGCGGTCAGGCTATCACAAGAGATGAAGCCTACGGCCTTGCGTTTCTGGAGCGGTTTGCTGACCGGATGCTCTTTGCTACGGATATGACACAGGTGGCGACAGAATATCCCCTGTGGTCCTGGCTGGATCAAAAAGCGGAAAATGGCGCACTGTCTATGGCTGCTTACCAAAAGATCTGCTGCGGGAATGCAAAGAAGATCTATCACCTATGATAGAATACAAAAAAATCCCCTTTTGCTTGAAGCAGAAGGGGATTTGTAATTGATAGGATTATTCCTGATCCCAGTTGTGCCAGACGTTCTGCACATCGTCGTCATCTTCCATGATTTCGATGAGCTTTTCCATCAGCTTAACATGTTCTTCGCTTTCCAGCTTCTGATAGTTCTGGGGAACCATTTCAATCTGTGCGGAAGCGAAGGTGTACTTGCTCAGATTGGCAACCACATCGTTGAAATCATCGGGCAGGGTGTAGATGGTGAAGCAGTCTTCCTCAGCCTCGAAATCATCAGCACCGGCGTCCATAGCGTCCATCATGACTTCTTCTTCATCATAGTCGCCGTCCTCATTGTCGATGACCAGAACACCCTTCTTGTCGAAACTCCAGCTGACGCAGCCGGAAGCGCCCAGGTTGCCGCCGAACTTATCAAAGTGGTGGCGCATGGAGCCTGCGGTACGGTTACGGTTGTCGGTCATGGTTTCTACGATCACAGCAACACCGCCGGGGCCATAGCCTTCGTAGGTGATGGTCTCGTAGTTGTCTCCGCCACCTGCACCGGCAGCCTTTTCCAGGCAACGCTTGATGTTATCGTTGGGCATGTTGGCAGCCTTAGCCTTGGTGATAACGGTAGCAAGGCGGGAATTGTTGGCGGGATCGGTGATGCCGCCGCCTTCCTTAACGGCGACGATCAGCTCCTTGGCGATCTTGGTAAAAGCGGCAGCGCGCTTGGCGTCCTGCGCGCCTTTGGTCTTTTGAATGTTATGCCATTTGGAATGTCCGGACATATCTATTTCTTCCCTTCAAGGTAGTATAAAAATTAGCTTATCTATTTTAGCACCTGTCACGGCAAAAATCAATAGAATTTCATGCAATCGGAGTGGCTTTTAGAAATAATTACTTCAATTTCCGGAAATTCTGCCGCGATTTTTTGCGCCAGCACGGCAACTACAGGGTTTTCTGTGTAGAAGTGACCGGCATCGATCAGGTTCATGCCCAAATCCTGCGCGTCCCAAAACTGATTATACTTTACATCGGCAGTAACAAAAGTGTCGCAGCCGGCATGGAAGGCTTCCACCAAAGCCCCTGCGCAGGCACCTCCGCCTACAGCAACCTTGGATACCGGGCGACCGCCATTGGCATAGCGCAGTACGGGAGTGCTCAATTTGGCTTTTACATGCGCCAGAAAGGCGGGAAGTTCAGCGGAAAAATTACCGACTCGCAAAAGTCCCCAGGGATGCCCGTCTTCGTCCACGCCGCTGGGCTGCATGACGGAAATGTTCTTCAATTCCAATGCTTGCGCCAAAACATCGTTGACACCGCCGGGGGTACAATCCAGATTGGTGTGGGCATTGATGGCGCTGATACCGCATCGGCATAAGTGAAGAATACTCCTGCCAACACTGGTTTGTGTGGTGATGGATTTGGGGGCCTGAAAGATCAGAGGGTGGTGGGTGACGATCAGTTGGGCACCGACTTCCTGGGCTTCCTTACATACATGCTCAAAGGGATCCAGAGCCACAAGAATTCTGGTGACTTCCTGGTTGGGATCACCGCAGAGCAGGCCCACATTGTCCCAACTCTCCTTCATATAGGCGGGAGCAAAACGCTCCACAAATTGCAATACATCTTTGACAGTGGTCATTTTTGTTCCTCCTTGAGCCAATGCAGCTCCGGTATTTTGGCCAAATCCTGCAGCTGCTTCAGCAGTTCTGCTTTTTCGGGATCATTCTGATGGGTAACAGCTATCTGAAGACCTTCTACAATACGGCGGTAATACTCGGCCGTGAATTCGGACGGGTTTTTCAGCAACGCAGAGGGGAAATGGCACTCTACGGTGCTTAATTTGGGGTAGTCGGGCTGGTAAGATACTTCCATGACGGTATAGATAAACCGGCCGTCCTTTAGTGCGGTTTCATCTGTGATCCGCCAGCCGTTATCCGTCAGGTAATTGCGCAGCATCGGCGTTTTGGATTGGCACTGCAGCACCAGGCGGTACCGGCTGTTTTGCAGCCAGGGGGCGGCAGCGAGAATGGAGATTATGGTGTCACCACCCATACCGGCGCAGACCATGGCGTTGAAATCCCGGGGGACGCATTGAACACCGTCAGACAGATAAAACTCCATGCGGTCAGAAAAACCAAACTTAGCGGCATTGCTTTTGGCGGCAGACAGGGGACCGGGAACAATATCCGCGGCAATAACAGAACTGGCGATACCCCGATCAAGCAACCAAATGCCCAAGTAGCCATGGTCAGTGCCGATATCCGCAACCCGGTCACCGGGATATATATAATTGCAGCAGGCTTGCAGCCGGGCTGAAAGGGGTATCTTCATAGGCTTTCCTCCTAAAAGAAATGCCGTCCCGGCTCAGGCGGGACGGCGTTGCCGGTTTATTCAGCCTTGTTCTGCTGGTCAGCCTCGTAAGCTTCCAGGAAGTGGTTCAGCTGGGCCAGGAAAGCATCAGCGTCGATGCCGTGCACCATGCAGGCTTCTTCAACGGTCTCACCACGGGAAGAGGGGCAGCCCAGGCAGTGCATGCCGATGGCAAAGAACAGGGGAGCGGCCTGGGGTGCGATATCCAGCACATCACCGATAATGGTTTCTTTTTCAATCTTAACAGCCATAATATGACCTCCTATTTCAATCTCCGTGTATTATAACCTCTGCATGACAAAAAAACAAGAGGGAAGATGAGATTTTATTGTTTGGGTGACGGCAAAAGGGACTCGTTTGCATCTGCGCTTTGCACAGATAGTTGTTCGGCTCCGTCGAGCCGTCGCCGGCGGCGCTCGTCCGCGCCGCATTAAGATTATTCGAGTCCCTATCCGGGATATAAAATAAAAGAGGAGGCTTTGCCTCCTCTTTCATTTTATGGTACGGCAAAAGGGACTCGAACCCCCGACCTACTGATTCGTAGTCACCCGGTCGGTGTAAAGTGGCGTTTTATTCCGTTTAATAAGTTTGGTTTTCTTATACTTTTGTTGAAGGAATCGTAATATTTCGTGATGCTGTGTTTTGGGTCGTTTTAAGGGGTGTGGCCCAAAATTGGCCCAAAATTGTCACACTTTATTTTGATCCTCGGGGGAGACTGTTTTCTGATTTAACAATTCTTCTGGATGCATCTTGATCCAGTTCTGAAGCGCTATTTCCCAAAGGGTATCGATTTGTTCTTGCGTGTAGTTTGGCTTGCTAATAATCTCGCCTGTCTTTCGCGATATAACGATCGGCATTTTCTCACCTCCTTACCCATGAGTGAGTATATCGCAAAATTTAGAAAACCGCCACAATTTCAAAGAAGTGCAGCGGTTTTGATAAACATTTTATGTGTTACCTTTCCAGCAGAAGGTTTTCTCAAACTTACTTTTTACCCAGGCTTTTAATTCATCATCGCACACAGGTTGCCTTCCAAACATGTCCACAAATGCCCGTTGATTTGCTTCCCTGGCAATTCCATTCCAGCCTTCCTTCGAATTAATATCCGGTTGCCCCTCTGGTTCTGCTGTTTGAAACAGGGGAACCGGCGCACCATTGTTTACGCTACGGTTCGCTATCTGCCCCACACAGATCATCCCTTCAATTCGATTCATATTCAACTCTCCTTCCTGATGTATCCGTCCATGTAGTCAGACTGCCACAGGTCTGCAACAGTCTGAGCCGTTTTGCAATCCTCTAAAGCCACAGGGAAGATTAGTGCAACAAGTGATGAGAAAAAGGCAGAATGCCGAGCAGTTTTGCCCTTTAGTGCATCCTGCTGGGCCAGATCCGCGAGTATTTTACCCACCTTTGTGATATGTTCTGCAATCTGAATGGCTTTCTCGGATGGCCTTTGTTCATGCTCATAGACTGTTACGAATTTAGCAACATCGATGCCAGGTGTAGTTATATTTTGGCTTTCAATCATTTGATTTCAGCTCCTTATGTAGTGAATTTTCTTGACAAGTAGGGGACAAAGCCGTTATAATGCGGGTGTCCCCTTTGTGGGATCCAGCTCTTTGCATCGTGCTTTGGTCGGCGTCTGATGCAAGGGGCTTTTCTTATGCGCTCAGTACAAAGCGACGGGTGGTGGTCTGCTTAAGAAAACGCTGCCACAATTCCGGTGCTGCAGCCTTCAGTGCATTGCCATCAAGGCGGCTGCTGGTGACTGTCTTCCAGGTGATCTTGAAGCTAGGGCCGTGGAGTGTGTCCGCATTATTGGCGGCCATGTAGGCCTTTAGCTCGTCCTCTGTGGCGGCGATCTCCGCGGCCAGTTCGTCAGCCATCCTCTGCAGCTCCCGGAGCTGGGCCACCTTGCTTTCTAACTCGTTCATGCTCATTGTTTATCCTCCTTGTTATTTGGGGATCCTTCGGCAGGATCTGGAATGTTGGAGGGGCTTCCGCCATCACCAGTCGACCGGTGCCGAATTCATAGACCGTATAGTCCTCTATTGGATCCCTTTTTTTGAAAGGCAGGGAATCTCAAGCGGAATCTGGAGTGTTGCTGGGGGAGAATACAGCTCACCAGGTGACCGGCGCTTGATTTATGAACCGTGTAGTTCTTCGTTGGTTCCCTTGCCTTTGTGACTCTATTGTAGTACATTAGTACCAATATATCAAGACGGAATAATCAACAAATATACTGGTACTAATATGTATATTATGTACATTTGTACCAATGTATGTTGACAGTGTAAAATTGTTGTGATAGTATTGTGGTACTAATATATCTACTAGGAGATGGTGAGATGGCGTTATCTGATGCGCAGCGTAAAGCAAACGACAAATACATCAAAGAGCATTACAAGCAGGTTAAATTGTCTATGCCAAATGAGGAAGCAGATGCTTTGGAGACCCACTGCAAATCACACGGCTATACAAAAGCAGGATTCATCCGCCAAGCAATACAGGAAAAGATGGCTCGTGATGGGGAGGCGACAGAATGAAGAATTACGCGGATAAATTCCACATGACCCCGGAGCAGAGTGTGTTTCTGGCAAAAAAGAAATACGATGAGAATGTTTATTGCGGTATGCGGATGGAGAACCGGGCCGTTACCTTCCCACAGACAAAGACGATCCTGCAGGGCGTGAATGTTCCCAATGTGCAGTTGTCCGATATTCAGGCAATTTTGAATATGCGTGATGCCTGGCAATTCCTGCTCAATACAATGGATCAGCCGGTCACTCTGGACTACCTGTGCAAGATCAACGAGTATATTGCCCGGAATGAAGCACTGGAGTGGGGCAAACTGCGTACCGGCTCTGTGATGATCTCCGGAACGGACTATTTGCCGCCTGTGCCGTCCACAGAGGCCGTCAGCGCTGAACTGGCCGAAATGCTGGCCGCGGACACTACCGCAACCGCAAAGGCTTTGGAGGCGTTTGCATGGGGTGCTAGAGGTCAATTCTTCTGGGATGGCAACAAGCGCACCAGTATGACCCTCGCAAATAAGATCCTGATTGCTGCAGGCGCAGGCTTCCTCACGATCACTGACCGCCACATGGAGCAGTTTAATACCCTGCTTGTGGAGTACTACAACACCGGCGACAGTGAAGCTCTGAAGGATTTTCTTTACGAGAATACTATTCAAGGAATCACATAAAACAACATCCGGGAGCCGCCAAAATGGTAGCTCCCGGTTATTCTGTAATGGGTTAGGGAATCATACAAACGCGTAATACACACGAAAGGATAGTAATATGCCACGAATAAAGCAAAATGCATCGCAGTATATTGTTCAGGATTTTCAGCGCGAGATTAGAATGCAGCAGGGGTATTATAATCTCATGTCAACACGCGCACTTGCAGCTGTAGTAGGGATTCCTCATAATACGCTTAACCCTAAACTGCGTGACCCTAGACGGTTCACGGTTGCCAATCTGCAAAAAATAGTCCCTGTGTTGCATCCAAATCCTGAAGTTGTTCTGGCGCTGTTAGGATATTCAAAGTCGGAAATAAAGCGCTTTAAACAGATGTGACAGGCGGAGGGAACAGATTTGTGAGAATCGTTTGTGTTTAGGGGACAGGCAGGAGGTTTATGCTTCCTGCCTGTCCTGTTTGTTTATAAGTTCTCCCTTACCATGTCACCGTACCATCTGCCTGTACCTTGAAGTCCAATTCCACCAGGATCTTCTTTTTCTCCGCCGCTGTCAGATCCTTCCGGCTGTTCAGATACTGCACGATTTTCTCGTTATACTTATCGTCTGCCGGATACAGGCTCTTAAACAGCACCAGCTTTTCGCCGTATTCCGCGTCCAGGCTGTTGATGTACTTGATCACCTTATTTTTTTTGCTTCCGCTGATCGTTTTTCCATCCTTGTCCTTGTCGCTTTCAAGATTGTTGATCGCCTTCTTGTAAGAGGTATACTTTTCGTAGCCGCCGGCAGCCTTGATCACCAAATATTTCTCCGGGTTCTCGTAGGCGTAGTTATACTCCTCGCGCTTGTCGCCCCAGTATTCCTCAGGGGTGATACCCAGTGCGGCAGTCACCTTATTCTGCTTTTCCAACTCCTTTTCTGAGATCTTCCGCCACCCAGGTTCCGGGTTCTCTGCGTCCTCATCCGGTTCATACCATCGGTAGTGTCCATCATCAGTCACAGCATAGATACTTCCAGATTGCTCAGCCTCATATTTTTCTGGATTCTCCGAAGCGTAGTCGAATTCTTCGGCAGTCATATCGTTTTCAATGGCTCCCTTTATTGGGTTCTCTCGATAATATGGAACTTTGTCTTTGGTTGCGTTGGTGTATGCCACACCCTCTTTTGAAAGATACTCTTTTTTGGCGGTATCTCTTGCGTAGGCATATACATCGCCTATCATATCCGCCTTTTCCTCAACGGATGCTTTTTGGTAGGATTCTGTACGGAACAGCTTTTTAAGAGTCTCAAACGCAACTTGTCCATAGGTCTTTTTAAAATCTGTGTATTCCTCAGCTGACATCAAGTACTTTTCGTTCTTGTATGTTACCGTATTCCCGGGAATGCTTGGGAGCAAGCTATTGTCACCGACCAAATGGTAGATTTTTTTGATTTCTTCATCCACTTCTGAAGAAATATCCGTTTTCTCCGACCAGGGCGCTATAAAGTTTCCAACAGCACGTGCTGCCACATTTTCGTCCTGCCGGATGTCGTTACCCCAAATGTCTGTGGATGGCTGCAGCAACTGTCTAAGTCCCGGTATTTTGTATATCAGCTGGTTTACAACCTCGTCTATGACCTTCATTCCGCTGTCTGCCGCAACTTTTGTGGTACGCTTGGTATCGTCAATGGTTGCTGCAGCTTGACTTAATGCCGTGGGCAAAAATTGTGAAGCATAGCTACTCAGTGCAGATATTCCGATACCAGCAAACTTTTCCATGCCGCTGTCATAGGAAGACAGAACATTATCAAGACTTGAAAGGAAGGACATTTCGCTCATAGGATCTAACGTCTGGGCAAGCGTTTCCAGCACAACATCAGCATTCCACTCCTTACCTTCCACTAACTGCTCGTACACATTCGCACCTACAAACAGCGGCATAGCAGTTGGAGACATCCAGCTTAGTGTGTAACTATTCCCGCCAATATTCACAGAATACGCCTGCTTGCCAAGGTAGTAATCGTAGGTACCTTCCTTATCGTCCTCTCCTGCACCGTTCAAAAAACCCACTTTTGCCAGGAAATAACCGGCAAGGGCAAGGCCTGTTCCGGTAAGATTCTGCGACAAGTGATCAATAAGCGTGCTGGCATCAATGTTACCCTTTCTTACTTGCGCAATATCATAGGTTAGCGTTTTTACAAAACCGAGGGGAGAATAACTCAAACCGGCTTTTGCAACATTGATAGGTGTCTTTTTGAAGGGAATTACAGCACCAATTGCAATCTGCGTAGCAGCATTTTTTTGCTCAATGCTGCTGATTTTGCTTGCCAGCCAGGAGTATTGCCTAAATGTGGCGATTTCAGCTCGTTCAAGCGCATACCGCTTGCCTTTTTCAACAATCTCTGGATTTCTTGCAATATCTTCTGCTGTTTCGATGTTGTTTGCGGCCAGAAATTCTTGCAATGATGTCGCGAACGCAGCTTTGCTGAACCACCAGTCTTCCTTCCCAAGCAGATCACTGTTAAAACCGTAGATTTTTTGGAGAATCTCATTCTTGAAGATTTTACGTCGAGATTTTAGATCAGCAGTATTGCTATACTTTCCTTCGCCGGATATTTCATTTTTCATTTCTACAGTAGTCTGTTTTGCAAAATCCTTAACATCCTTTGAGGCCCGTTTCCATGTCTTGGTCCTGTCAGAGATCGGCGCAAAAGTCTCCACGGTTCTTGCTACAGCATCCTTTACTGCTGTGGTTCCGGCCATAGCAAGATTTGATACTAAATTACGGATGTGTGTTTTCGGATTGCCGAGCATGGAGAGATACCTCCACGCATTCACCTTTTCGGTTGCTGTTACCCCAATCTGCTCCGCAATCTTCTGCTTTACATCCTCAACCGCTTTGTTTAGTACGTCTTGGTCGTAGGAGCCATCCTTATTGTAGGCATCCAAAATGTGGTCGATCATGTCCTGAGTAATTTCTACTCCGTTGAATGTAATATCGCCCTTGAGCTTGCCGCGGTCCACGATCTTTTTCAGTGCGCCAAGCTGCCCCTCTGGGGTCATTTTTTGAATAAGAGACAACGCTTGCACCTTTTGTCCCAACTCTGTGCCGAGGATAGCTACATTTTGAATCAGCTCTCCAGCAATTTTGGTGTCACCCCGCATAATAGCTTCTTGGATTAGCCGCTCGCCAATAGCAATATCATCTAGACTTACTCTGTCA
>JAZNLC010000186.1:0-6020 GCA_045578895.1 Faecousia sp.
TGAATTCTGTGGTGGAGATACTCAATATGCCAACGTACCGATTGAAACACTTTTAGAAAACTGTCTGTTGCCATATGAATCTGATACATACTACTATGGATCACTTGCTGAACCGCTTAGCTGCGTTATCGGTACTTTCCATGCAATGTATCACACCAAGGCCGGCTCCTATGTCCATGAGATGGGCATCAAGGAAGGCGGCAAGATGGCTCTGCTGGCATCTGTCGGCCCCATGGGTCTGGCTGCCATCGACTACGCCATCCACTGTGACCGCAAGCCCAGCCTGCTGGTTGTCACCGACATCGACGAGGCTCGTCTGACCCGCGCTGCTTCCATCTACACCGTAGAAGACGCTGCTGCCAACGGCATTGAGCTGCACTACGTCAAGAGGCGGATGGAAGGCGCTACCGAGTATCTGCGGTCCTTAACCGGCGGCACCGGCTACGACGATGTGGTTTGCTTCGCTCCCGTCAAGCCCGTCATCGAGCAGGCTGACGATATCCTGGGCTTCGATGGCTGCCTGAACTTCTTCGCAGGCCCCACCGATTCCAAGTTCAAGGCTCCCTTCAACTGGTACAATGTCCACTACCTGTACACCCACGTGGTCGGCACCTCCGGCGGCAACACCAACGATATGCAGGAAGCCATCGCCATGATGAATGCCGGCAAGCTGAATCCCTCCGGTCTGGTCACCCACATCGGCGGTTTGAACGCTGCCATCGAGACTACCCTGAACCTGCCCAAGATCCCCGGCGGCAAGAAGCTGATCTACACCCAGATCGACCTGCCCTTGACCGCCATCGACGAGTTCGAGGAGAAGGGCAAGACCGATCCTATGTTCGCTGAGCTGGACCGTCTGTGCAAGGCAAACAACGGTCTGTGGAACCCCGCAGCCGAGAAGTTCCTGCTGGCCAATGCCAAGGCTATCTAATCTAACCGAAAAGCCGCCCTTGTGGGCGGCTTTTTCAAAAGGAGAATCATTATGGATCTGCAAAATGCAGTTTTGGGTATCGAGCTGGGCTCCACCCGAATCAAAGGTGTTTTGATTGATGAAAGCCACCAAGTCATCGCATCCGGTGCGTATGCGTGGGAAAACCGGCTGGAAAACGGTGTTTGGACATACAAACTGGAAGATGCTGTCGCAGGTGTCCGCGCATGCTACAGCGAGCTGCGGGATGATGTGCTGAAAAAGTACGGCCAGCCTCTGCGGCGGGTTGCCGCCATCGGCATTTCCGGCATGATGCACGGATATTTGGCATTTGATAAGGATATGCGGCAGCTGGCTCCCTTCCGTACCTGGCGCAATACCATTACCGCCCCGGCTGCCGCGGAGCTCACAGAGCTTTTCAAGTTCAACATTCCCCAGCGCTGGAGCATTGCCCATCTGTATCAGGCCATTTTGTACAAGGAGACGCATGTGGGTGAGATCGATTATCTTACCACCCTCAGCGGCTATATCCATTATCTGCTTACCGGCCAGCGGGTCATGGGTATTGATGAAGCTTCCGGTATGTTCCCCTATGACGATGAAGCCAAGGACTTTGACGCTGACCGCATGGCGCAGTTTAACAATCTGATCGCGCCCTACGGTTTTTCCTGGACGCTCAGAGATATTCTGCCCAAGGTGTTGGATGCAGGTACTCAGGCAGGCACTCTGACCGCTGAAGGTGCTGCACTGTTGGATGAAACCGGTACTTTGGAGTCCGGCATTCCCATGTGTCCCCCGGAGGGTGACGCCGGCACCGGCATGATCGCCACCGGCGCCGTGCTGCCCCGCACCGGCAGCATTTCCGCAGGCACTTCCGCATTTTCCCTTCAGGTGCTGGAGCGACCGCTGAAAAACTATTATCCGGAGATCGATGTGGTAGCCACACCCTCCGGCAAGACCGTAGCCATGGCACACACCAATACCTGTACCTCCGAGATCGACGCCTGGGTAAATCTCATCGCCGATGCCGCTGGGGCCATGGGCTGGCCTGTGGATAAGAATGAACTGTACCCTGCCATGTACCGCAAGGCTTTGGAGGGCGATCCGGATTGCAGCGGCATCATTGCCTTTAACTATTTTGCAGGAGAGCCGCTGACCGGAACGGAAACCGGACGGCCCATGCTGGTACGCCTGCCTGACAGCCGCTTGAGCATTGCCAACCTGATGCGCTCCCAGCTTTACGGTGCCATCGCCACCTTGAAGATCGGCATGGATATGCTGGCAAGAGAAGAGCAGGTAGAATCCGACCGGCTTTTGGGGCATGGCGGTTTCTTCAAGACCCCCGGTGTGGGTCAGCAGATTTTGGCAGACGCGCTGAATGTGCCCATTTCCACCATGGAAACCGCCGGTGAAGGCGGTCCCTGGGGTATGGCGCTGCTGGCAGCCTATCTGTGCCGCAAGGCAGATGGCGAGACCATGGAAGACTATCTGATGAACAAAGTCTTCCGGGATGCCCGCAGCACCGTGCTGCAGCCGGACGCAGCCGGTGTTGCCGGTTTCCAAAGCTATCTGCAGCGCTACAAAGCCTGTGTCCCCGCCCAGCAGGCCGCGGAAAAACTCAAATGATCTATGCGCCGCTTTCGCAATTGAGAGCGGCGCTTTCTTTACTTTTTCCGCTGTTTGGGCTATAATAACCGTATCTGATCTTTGGAGGTTCTCTATGTCCGGGTTTTGCGATCTGCATGTACATTCCCATTATTCCGACGGCACATGCTCCCCTGCCGAGCTGATCCGTTTAGCTGAGAATCAGGGACTCGCTGCTGTTGCCCTGTGCGACCATAATACCATAGCGGGTCTGCCGGAATTTCTTGCCGCAGCCGCAGGCAGCAGCGTGCAGGCTGTGCCGGGCATTGAATTTTCCACGGAGTATCAGGGCACTGAACTGCATATTTTGGGGCTGTTCATCCGGCCGGAGCATTATGAAAAAATCAACGCGCTGCTGGCTGAGTATCAGCAAAATAAGGAAAACAGCAATCTTGCTTTGGCAAAGGCTTTGAACGACGCTGGCTACAGCATTGATTATGAAGCCGTAAAGGCAAGAACCATCGGCATCCCCAACCGTGCCCATTTCGCCGCGGAACTGATAGAAAAGGGCTATCTTTCCTCTATCCGGGAAGGCTGCCTGACGATTTTGTCTCCCAAAAACGGTCTTTACACCCCGCCAAAGCGGCCCGATGCTTTCCAGACCATTGCCATGATCAAATCCATGGGGGCTGTTGCGGTTTTGGCCCATCCGTTCCTAAACCTGAAAGAGCCGGATCTCAGAGTGTTTTTGCGGCAGGCGGTCGCTTTTGGATTAGATGCCACGGAAACCCTGTATGTCACCTTTGACGAAGAACTGACCCGGCGGGCACAGCAGATCGCCGCAGAATTCGGCCTGCAGCAAAGCGGCGGCAGTGATTTTCACGGCAGCAACAAGCCGGACATCTCTATCGGTACCGGTCGCGGCAACTTGAAGATCCCACTTACTTTTCTTCATACGCTGGAATCCGGTCTATAAAAAGCACCTTTGGGTGCTTTTTTCGTTATATGCAGAAACTGTAAACACAGCCGTACTGCACAAGATCGTTACGCCTTTGGATAACAAAAAACATCCAAGATCATAGTGAAATAATAAAGTTTCAGTAGATTTATTTTTTCTTTTGTGGTATGATACAGAATGGTGGCGGATGTGTTCTCGCCTATTTAACTCGCTAAAGGATATGGAAAGCATGCACTTGGATATACAAAAAGCAAATATGTGGAAGCGTATCTCAGCCGCGTTATTTGATGTGATATTGCTGAGTGTTGTGGTGGCGTTTTTTGCCATGCTTCTGTCCTCCCTGCTGGGATTTGACACCTACAACAATGCTTTGGATGCCTGCTACAGCGAATATGAAGCAAAATACGGCATCTCCTTCGATATCACCATGGATGACTACAATGCCATGACCCAGCAGGAGATCGACCTCTATAACGAGGCTTATGCGGAATTCTCCCAGGACGAAGACGCGATCTATAACTTCAATATGATCGTACAGCTGACCATCACCATCGCCAGCATCAGCATCCTTTTGGGCTACCTGATCATGGAATTCGCTGTACCGCTGTTTCTCAAAGAAGGCCGCACCCTGGGCAAGAAGATCTTTGGTATCGGTCTGATGCGTACCCATGGTGTGCGCATCAATCCCATCGTCCTGTTCATCCGCACATTCTTGGGTAAGTTTACCATTGAAACCATGATCCCCGTGCTGATCATTCTCATGATCTTTTGGGGTACCATCGGCATTATGGGCCCGCTGGTCATCGCAGGTATTTTGCTGCTGCAGCTGATCCTGCTGGCCACTTCCCGCACCAACAGTGTCATCCATGATCGTCTCAGCGACACGGTTGTGGTAGATATGGAAAGTCAAATGATCTTCGATACAGAAGACGAACTGATCGAATACACCAAGCGGCTCCACGCGGAAAAAGCCGCCAAAGACGTATACTAAGGCAAGCAATACGCTTCCTTGATATAATATTGTTATTAAATTTTTCACATAGGAAGGGAACTGTATGAAAGTTGAATTGCAGAATCTGACCAAAATCTTCCCCAGCCGCAACAAAAAATCCGGTGAGGAAGTCGTTGCCGTTAACGATTTCACCTTCACCATCCCCGACGGCAAGCTGATTGGCCTGCTGGGTCCCTCCGGCTGCGGCAAATCCACCACACTGTACATGATCAGTGGTCTTCAGAAGCCCACAAGCGGTAAGATCTTCTTCGGTGAAGACGATGTTACTGAGCTGCCTACTGAGAACCGCGGTGTGGGTCTGGTGTTCCAGAACTACGCTCTGTACCCCCACATGACTGTCAAGCAGAACATTCTCTTCCCCCTGCAGAACCTGAAGGGTGCTGACAAGCTGACCAAGGAAGAAATGCTGGAGCGGGCTGTTCATGCGGCCAAGCTGGTGCAGATCGACGATCTGATGGAGCGCAAGCCCAGCGAACTGTCCGGCGGCCAGCAGCAGCGTGTGGCGATTGCCCGGGCACTTGTGAAGATGCCCCGGGTTCTGTTGCTTGACGAGCCTCTTTCCAACCTGGATGCCCGTCTGCGTCTGCAGACCCGTGAAGAGATCCGCCGCATTCAGAGAGAAACCAAGATCACGACCATCTTTGTCACCCACGACCAGGAAGAAGCCATGTCCATCTCTGACCTGATCGTTGTTATGAAGTCCGGTATCGTACAGCAGATCGGTAAACCCCAGGATGTGTATGACGATCCCACCAACCTGTTCGTTGCCAAGTTCCTGGGTACGCCCCCCATCAACGTCTTTGAGGGCAAAGTGGAAAACGGCTGGGTTTACATTGGCGAGGATGCTGTTTTGCAGATTGAGGGCGTTGCAGATCAGAATGTTATGATCGGCATTCGTCCCGAGGGCTTCAACCTGGATCCCGAAGGCCCCATGCACTGTAAGCTGAACAATGTGGAAGTGATGGGCCGTGATGTGAGCATCGTTTCCACCAATGCAGCTTCCTGCAACCCCGTTGTCCGTTCTATCATCAATGCCGACAACAAGATTGACCCCGAAGCAGGCACTGTCCGCTTCTCCGTCAAGCCTCACAAGATTTTCCTCTTCAATAAGGAAACGGAAGACAGAATCTATTTTGAGGTGGAATAATATGGTAGACAGCAAACAACAGTGGAAAGCCTGGGTCTATCTGGCACCGGCCATCATTTTGCTGCTGGTGTTCACTGTTTGGCCCATTATCAACACTGTGCGAATGGCTTTCCTGGAAAATTACAGAGGCCTGGAAGCTGCCGGCGGCGCCGTTTTTAACTTTGGCCTCGGTAACTTTATCAAAGTCGTACAGTACAAGCGCTTTTTGGTGTGTTTGAAGAATACGATCCTGCTTTGCGTATGGACAGTCCCCGTTTCCACCGTCCTGGCACTGCTGATCGCTGTGGCTCTGAATTCCATTAAGCCCCTGCAAAGATTCCTGCAGACCATTTTCTTCCTGCCTTATGTGACCAACTCCATCGCCATCGGCATGGTCTTCGCCGCCATGTTT
>JAZNLC010000187.1:0-3201 GCA_045578895.1 Faecousia sp.
TTGGTAGGCTTCTTGATGCGGTTGAGCTGCTTGTTCAGGCCCAGGAGCTGCTCCTTGGTGACAGTGGCGCCAACCATGCCGATCATGCTGCTGGCACGAAGGATGGTGAAACCGTCCAGCATCTTCATTACATTGCTGTCCAGCTTCATTTTGGCATTGCCGCCCATGGTGCCGGTCTTGCCTTCCTTCTGGTTCTTTTTCATGCTGCGCATGAGCATGCCGGCGAACTGCAGCAGCACCAGCTTGCCCCGGACGGTCTTCATGATCTCACCCATGGTATCGTTCAGGCTGAAGTAACCCTTGCGGGTGGTGACATCGAACCAGTTGAGGATCGCGCCCTTTTCTTTCAGCAGATATGCTTCGTTGAACTTATCCACCTTGCGGATGTGGCTCTCATCACGGCACTCCCCTGCGATGGCGGTGATGGTGGTCTCGCCCACATTGGGAACATTGAAATAGAAGAAGTGGTCGGCGGCCTTGACCTTGCCGATACTCTTACCGTTGACCAACAGCTCTACCTCGGGCTGGTTGGAATAGACGGTGACCTTGGTCACATCTTCCACACGATCCACATAGCGCTTGCCGCAGACATGGACGAAAGGCTCATCGGACAGCCATGCCTTGTAGGCATAGAAGGCATCCTTCTTGTAGCTGCGGTCGAAGGTCATCAGACCCTTGTGGTTCTGACCGTTCTCGCCGCCTTCGTTACGGGCATCGGCGCCGAAGTCGAACATGTTCCACACATGGGTGGCCCACAGATAGGGACGGGTGAACAGCTGCTTGATCAGCTCTTCATGGTAGTAAGCCTGGTACTCTTCGGTGTAGTCACCCTGGCGGGGCTCGGAGGTGTGCCAGTTCAGGGCCTCACAGCCGTACTCGGAAACACCGATGGGCTGCTTGGGATAAGCGGCGTGGAAATCATCGAACCATGGGCCGTTCATGTCGGTGGTACCGCCGTACCAGCCGAAGTAGTGGTTGTAGGAAACGGTATCGGGGATGCGGACATAGGCTTCGTTCTTGTCGCACATGGAAACAACGGCCATGGTGGTCAGACGGGTCTTGTCCATTTCGTGGGCAAGATCGTTGAGGATGTGGTGGTTTTCCAGCAGATCGGGATCGGAAGCGCCGTTCATGGTGATCTCATTGGAAAGACCCCAAACCACGATACTGGGGTGGTTGTAGTTCTGGGTGATCAGTTCCTTCATTTGGGAAACGGTATTTTCCCGGCCGCCGGGCATGTGGCGGGAGATGTAGGGAATTTCTGCCCAAACCACCTGGCCGTACTCGTCGCACAGGTCATAGAAATACTGGTCATGCTGATAGTGGGCCAGGCGGATGGTGGTAGCGCCAACTTCGCAGATCAGCTCCATATCCTCCTTGTGATGCTCGGGAAGCAGTGCGTTACCGAAGCCCCAGCGGTCCTGGTGGCGGGAAACACCACGCAGGGGATAGGCCTTGCCGTTGAGGATGAAACCCTTTTCGGGATCAATCTCATAGAAGCGGCAGCCGAACCGGGCGGAAACATTGTCCAGCACTTCTTCGCCACTAACCAGCTCTGCGGTGGCGGTGTACAGGTAGGGATCTTTTCTTGCATTCCACAGATGGACATTCTCAATGACAAACTCGGCCTTAGTGTCGGCACTGACAGCGGTGGCAACGGTGTTGCCGTCCTTGTCGGTCAGCGTGTAGCGGATCTGGGCATCGCCCTGGTTTGCGACAAATGCTTCCACAGTGACCTTGGCGTTCTCACCCTCTACAATGGGAGTCACATGGATGCCGGGAGTGCCCCAGGTTTCCAAATCAAAGTGGACAGCATTGACGCAGATCAGATTCACATTCCGGTACAGACCGCCGTAGAAAGTGAAGTCGGCCATCTGAGGATAAACGGTTTCATTGGCAGCATTGTCAACGATGATGGCCAGCAGGCTCTTTTCCTGCAGTGCGTCGGTGATATCCACTCTCCAGGCGGAGTAGCCGCCGTCATGGTGTGCCAATGCCTTGCCATCTACGAACACGTCGGCAGAGGAATTAGCGCCGTTGATTTCCAGGTAATACTTGTCCGCTGCGGGCAGCTCGGCTTTGATAAGCTCCTTGGCATAGCAGCACTTACCCCGGAAATAGTCAGCGCCGCCGTCCTGACCGTCTACGGCATTCCAGGAGTGGGGCACATTGACCACTTCCCAGTCCGCGCAAAGTGTCTCGGGCGCCTGGGCGCAATCCTTTTGGAATGCCCATGCGGCATTCAAGCTAAGCGTATTTCTCATGTAATGACCTCCGTTAAAGTTTTATAATTTTATTATACAGAGAAACGGAAAAAAATCTATAGATTTGGCTAAAAATTCACAATCAAGTTGACGGAAGGTGGCAACGGCGGTATAATGTGATGGATTCATAAAGGAGGAATGTGTGTATGCCGATCCTGTTGGATTTGTTTTTGACCTTTGCCAAAATCGGCGCTTTTACCTTCGGCGGCGGTTATGCCATGCTGTCGGTGATCTCCGATAACTGCGTGGAGAAAAAGAAATGGATCACGGCAGAGGATATGATGAATATCACCGTCATTGCCGAGACTACCCCCGGCCCGGTTTCCGTCAACTGCGCTACCTTTACCGGTTACCGGCAGAAGGGTGTGCTGGGTGCGGCTGTGGCAACAGCCGGCTTGGTTTTGCCGTCTTTTATCGTCATTTTCCTGATTTCTCTGTTTTTGGACAGATTTCTGGAATATCCCATTGTTGCCAATGCTTTCTACGGCATAAAGATCGGTGTCGGCTTTTTGGTGCTGGACGCGGCTCTTGGCATGATGAAGAAGCTGCCCAAGGATACCCTGACAAAGACCTTGCTGTGGGTAGGCTGCGGTGTGATGCTGCTGTCCGACATTTTCGCGCTGGGCTTTTCCACCATCGCGCTGATGATCATCTGCGCTGTCATCAGTATTGCTGTGTATGTGGGAACAAGACAGAAGGGCGGTGCGCAGAAATGATCTATTTGGAACTGTTCCTCGGCTTTTTGGAAGTAGGCTGCTTCTCCTTCGGCGGCGCTTATGCGGCGATCCCACTGATTCGGGATGTGGTGCTGAAATACGGCTGGCTGGAAGAAGAGACCCTGCTGTACTTTATCGGTGTGTGCGAAAGCACACCCGGCCCCATTATGATCAACCTGGCTACCTATGTTGGCAGCTCCCAGGCGGGTATTTTGGGAAGC
>JAZNLC010000188.1:0-6075 GCA_045578895.1 Faecousia sp.
CATTTGACATTCCGCGCCCTTTGCGGTACAATATTTCCGCGACCGGGTCGGACAGCCGCGCGCGAATGCTGAAAAGCACCGTGTGAGGAAAGTCCGGGCTCCACAGGGCAAGGATAACGGGTAACGCCCGCCGAGGGTGACCTCAGGACAAGTGCAACAGAGAGATGTAGCCTCGCGTTAGGGTTCCCATTAAATCCCGCACAAGCGGGTTTAATGGGAAGAGGAGGTTCCGCATATAGTGCGGCTTTTGCTGCTTGCAGCAAAAGAAGCTTTTATATGCGAGAACCGACGAGGTCATAGTGAAAAAGTGCGGTAAGAGCGCACTCGCCTCATGGAGACATTGGGGTGCTGTAAACTCTATCCGGAGCAACGCCGTGGAGAAGCAACAGGTCTGCCCGACCGCTTCGAGGAGGTGGCTGGAACCTGCGAGCAATTGCAGGTCTAGATAGATGGCTGTCAAGACAGAACCCGGCTTACAGACCCGTGTCGCATAAAAAGCACCGCTTTTCAGCGGTGCTTTTTACTTATTCTTCTACAGCCTCCGCGGGTTTAATCGCCTGGGCCAGACCTGCCACATCGGATACAGGCAAGCTGAACACGATACCCTGTGCCTTCTGTGCCATACCCATTTCCTTATAGAGGGCATTGAGCACCTTGTCGCGGATATCCTTCTCTACCACCATCATCAGAATTTCCTTTTCTGTGTGAATGGCAATGCCGAAAAACACCGCAGCGTCTTCCTTGGCCACGCCACGGGCATTGAGGATCGTGCCGCCCCGAGCACCCTGTTCCCGGGCCACATCCATAGCTTCCTCTGCATAACCGGAGTTGACGATGGCAAATATTACTTCATGATTCTCAGTGGTCATGGTCATTCTCCCTTCTTCTGTCTGTAGTTACTCAGGAACTGGTAATTATTCACACCAATGATGCTGCTCAGCGGCACCGCAAAGGCGATTCCCTTACCGTTCTTGATGGTAGCAAATTTATTTTCCAGGCATTGGATGATCTCCTCCGTTTTATCCTCCCGGACAATGCTGAGGATCACTGCCTTGTGGATATTCAGGCCCAACATATTATGCAGTTCCGATTTTGCGGTGCCCATTCCGTTTGTTACCATTTGGCAGTTGACCTCAAACTGGCTCAGCACATCCAGATAAAACTCCGCCTTGGGACGGTCTACCACGGTAAAGAGGAGCTTCAGCTTCTTGATAGAAGATTCATTCACAGTATTGGCCATAATCGCTCCTCCTTTTTACATAAAGTTGATGATCTGCTGATCGTCGGCATCCAGGATCCGCTTCATGGCGCGGCGCTCCTTAATACGCTCAGACACGACACCCCGGAAGCCCAGAAGCTGAATGGTGATCAGTGGTGCCATGGCTACCAAAGCCACCACACCGAAGGCATCGGCCATGACCGCCGACTCGCCCTGCAATGCCACGCATACACCGGTAGCCAAAGGGAGAATGAAGCCGGAAGTCATGGGGCCGCTGGCAACACCGCCGGAGTCAAAGGCAATGGCTGTATACACCGGAGGTACGAACAGCGACAACGCCAAAGAAATGAAATAGCCGGGGACAATATAATACACCAGCGAGAAATCGAGGATGATACGGATCATACTCAGCGCTATGGCGCTGCCGACGCCGATGCACAGCCCCAGCATCATGGATTTCTTGCTGACCAGACCGCCGGTGACATTCTCTACCTGCGCATTAAGCACATGAATGGCAGGCTCCGCCAGCACTACCAGCACGCCGGTCACCAGGCCAAACAGCACCAGTACCCACTGATTCGCATCGGCCATAGCCGTGCCAAGCTTGTAGCCAATCGGCATAAAGCCCACATTGACACCGGTCAGGAAAATCACCAGGCCGATGTAGGTAAAAACAACACCCAAACCGATACGCAGCAAATGGCGCTTCGGCAGTTTCAAAAAGATAATCTGGCAGATAATAAAGCATACCACGATCATGCCCAAAGCAATGGCAACTTCCTTGGCCGTGTGGCCCGCCGTTTCCAGGAAGGCATGCACAATATCATTGCTGACCGCATACTCATCCACCTTATACTGCATTTCAGAGGTAGAGAAAACGCCCAGCATCAACACCGCCAGAACGGGTCCTACGGAGCACAGCGCTACCACGCCGAAGCTGTTCTCCTTGCTGCCCCGGTCACCCAGCACGCCGGCAATACCTACGCCCAAAGCCATGATGAAGGGCACGGTAATGGGACCGGTAGTCACACCACCGGAGTCAAACGCCATGGGCAGCAGATTGCTGTTACCGCTGGCCATCAGCAGAAGCGCCAGGGCAAACAGCAGCATGTAAAACAGCATCAGGATTTGGGACAAACTCCGTTTAAAAACGATCTTCAATACGGCTATTACTAAAAACGCGCCCACACCGATACCAACACAGTAAATCAGTAAAGTACCGTTCATTACGGAGCTTACCTGCTTGGCCAACACCTGCAGATCCGGCTCAGCCACGGTAATCAGCATTCCCATGATAAAGCAAACGATCAAAAGGACGCTCAGTTTCTTCTGCTTGGAAAGACCGGAACCCATATGTACACCCATAGGGGTCATGGCAATGTCCGCGCCCAAATTGAACAGCCCAATACCCAAAATCAGCAGCACCGCGCCGACCGTAAAGGCAATCAGTTCCACCGCTGTTAAATCCACCAGCGGTGTCAGCGCCAAAATGTAGACGATGGCGGTGACAGGGAGTGCTGATATCAACGCTTCCAGGATCTTGGATCTCAATTCTCTCAATCTATCTCACCTCAATGAATGCTTACGCCTTATTATTTTATTATAACAGAAAAACAAAGGCTTGCCAATGAAGAAAATGTTAAAATCGCAAGGGTCTTTTATCTTTACCGTTTCTTTGCCATTTATAGAAATAAGAAGCATATTGACAAGAAAAACGACTTATGATAAAACCGCAATAGAAATACGCAAAGGAGATTATCCATGAAGCCTTTGATTCTGATCACCAGCAAGCCCAAGCCCGATGATTTCAGTGTGGGCGGTCTTTGTTACACACCCGCCAATTACTGCAACGCTGTGATCCAGGCAGGCGGCATTCCCGTGATTGCCGCTTTGGCTGACCCGGAGGAATACGCCGAGCTGGCCGACGGCATCATCTTTACAGGTTCCAACTGCGATATCACGCCCTCGCTTTACGGTCAGGAGAACCGAAAGTCTGAATTCTGCAACAAAGCACTGGACGAAATGGAATTACGGCTTTTCAATGCCTTTTCTCAGCGGAACAAACCGATTTTCGGTATTTGCCGGGGCATTCAACTGATCAATGTTGCTTTAGGCGGCACACTGATTCAGGATATTCCAGACGAGGTGCCCGAATTAACCGTCCATGATAAAGTCTATAAGAAAGAAACCCAGTTCCATCCGGTAACAGCCAAAGCAGACAGCTTGTTCGGTCAGTTCTTTAGCACAGACCTTATGACCAATTCCTATCATCACCAAGCCATCAAAGATTGCGGTGCAGGTCTGATTCCTACCGTAACCACCGAAGACGGTATTATCGAAGCTGTGGAGCATGAAAGCAGGCCCATTTTCGGTGTTCAATGGCACCCGGAGAGGATGATCGGGCAGGAGCAGCTGGAGCTGACCGATATGATGCCAATATTCCGGTATTTTATCTCCTTGTGTACCAAATAAGAACGACCTCCACCGGCTCAAGGCCGATGGAGGTCGCTTTTTTACAGAAACAGCGTACTCCAATCGTAAGTGCCGCCTCCCATTCTGCAAAGCAGTTGGGAAATAACCGCATGTACATAATCTTTGGCATTGTCATCAGTAAGTCCCAGCCATTGGCACAGCAGATTTGCGGCATTATGCAGCGTTTCTTCCGTTGCGCGCATCAGCAAAACAGATACTGTCACATGTTCTTCCGGCAACAGCAGCAGTGATTTATTTTTCGTGCCTAGAAGTACCTTTGCTATGCCGTTGAGCAGCAGCTGCTCGCATTGGTTCAGCGTTGCAGCAGGCAGTCTGTCCCAAAAGGCTTCCAGGGTCTCCTCCGGGAAACCTGCCATGATCTGATTCTCGATCCACAAAATGTGCAGATAAAACAGACAGCTGTCAATTCCCCGGATTTCTTCCGGCTGCGCAATCAGAATCGGATAAAACAAGCAATCCGGGCCTTTATGGGCTAAATGCAGGCAATCGTAATTGCACAGATACTGCCGCAAATAAGCAAGGGCTTCCCACCGACATTCCGTCTGCCATCCGGGAGCAGTGGCATCGACCAGTTCCAACAGTTTTCCGGCTTTCATACGCTTCTGCTCCAGGATTTCTTGTCCAAAACGCAGGGCTTCTTCCAGGTTTGGGTGCGCATAAATACCGCCTGCCAGATTGGTTGTATACACGATGGACTCCATTAATTCCTGAGCAAGCTCCGCAGGAACAGAAGAATTACTGCCCATGTGCCGGTGCTTGTGATAGCTTTTTACCTGCTTGTCCATCAGCAGATACATCTGCCCCAGCATTTTCTGCTGCTGTTCCGGGGATAACGGATTCATTGGCAGGCTATTCACCAAAAAGCCTCCTCATCTGCGTAGCGATCGTCAAAATCATTTCGGGCCCAGCGGCACAGTTCTTCCAGCGAGATGGTTGTCAGCACCTCTGTAGAGCCATGGGCCTGGCCATTAAACACCTTCTCCATGAATTCTATCAGCTCATCATCGGAAAACCGGTCTTCGGATTCGTTCTTGAAATAATAAAACGCGTCCTGCAGGTCGCCCAAAGTCGCAGCATAGTTGTAGGCATCTACATAGCATGACTTAGAAAAGGCCCGGATCAGCTTTGGCAATATACCGCCGCCAAACTCCACCCGTCCCGTACTGCGAAGAGCCTGTCCCCGCAGTTCCACCAGTTCGGTAATATCTGCTTCCGCTAAGGTAAGGCCGTGGACCCGGTTCAATTCCTCACAGCAGCGGATCTCTTCCTTTGCCGCGGCGAGCTGCATCTGCATGAGAGTCAATTCATTCATATCCATTCCTCCCTTGTGCCCTTTATTTTACCGCAAACAAACATAACTACAAGTCTTGAAAAGTTCCGTAATTTCTGCTATAATAGAGCCACAAAGAAAAGATTGTACTGTTCAAGGGCGCGTTGCAATTCACTGCAACGCGCCCTTAGACTATGTCTGTTTCTGCACATTGTGTATGTGCAGCGTTTTGTAAGCAAAAAAGCCCCGACCTTACGGTCGGGGCTTTGCTATTGAAGTAGTTACTGAGAATCTAAGATTACTCGTAGATCTCAGTGACAACGCCGGAACCGACGGTACGGCCACCCTCACGGATAGCGAAACGCAGGCCCTTCTCGATAGCGATGGGGGTGATCAGCTCAACGTTCATAACGACGTTATCGCCGGGCATGCACATTTCGGTGCCTTCGGGCAGGGTGATGATGCCGGTAACGTCAGTGGTACGGAAGTAGAACTGAGGACGGTAGTTGTTGAAGAAGGGAGTATGACGGCCGCCTTCTTCCTTGGACAGGACGTAAACCTGGCCAGCGAACTTGGTCAGAGGATGGATGGAGCCGGGCTTGCACAGAACCTGACCACGCTCGATGTTCTTCTTGTCGATACCACGCAGCAGAGCGCCGATGTTGTCGCCAGCTTCTGCGTAGTCCAGCAGCTTGTGGAACATTTCGATGTCGGTAACGACGGTGTCCAGCTTGTCTTCGCGCAGGCCGACGATTTCGACCTTGTCGTTCTTGTTGATCTGGCCACGCTCAACACGACCGGTAGCAACGGTACCACGGCCGGAGATGGTGAAGACGTCCTCAACGGGCATCAGGAAGGGCATGTCAGCCTTACGGTCGGGAGTGGGGATATAGTCGTCGACAGCGTCCATCAGTTCCTTGATGCAAGCGTACTCGGGAGCGGAAGGATCGTTGGACTCGGAGATCAGAGCGTTCAGAGCGGAACCCTTGATGACGGGGATGTCGTCGCCGGGGAAGTCGTAGGAAGACAGGGTCTCACGGATTTCCATCTCAACCAGCTCCAGCAGCTCTTCGTCGTCGACCAGGTCAGCCTT
>JAZNLC010000189.1:0-3005 GCA_045578895.1 Faecousia sp.
AAAACTGCTGTCCCCCTGGCTGGGCGAAGAAGCCTATATGTTTCACAGTCCCCGCCAGTGGCGCAAGATTTTGGGCAATCACCCGGATATGGAAATTGTGGAAGTGACGGAGCTGCGTTGCTTTGAGGCCGCCTGGCAGGATTGGCTGACTACGGAGAATGAATTCGCCAAGGCCGATGCAGTGTTCTGGGAAACCATTATCAAACCGTGCACCAATTTCGTGGGCATGGTTATACAGAAGCGGAGCAAATCATGAGACAATACGGATTAAATGACCACTTTCAGGTATTGGCCGGAATGTATCCGGAATATGCGGTCGGTCGAATCACATCCCAGGAAAAAGGATTCTACCAGTTGGTAACAAGTCAGGGAGAAAAACGGGCGGAAGTATCGGGCAAGTTTCGCTATCATGCGGTAACTGTGTCCGATTATCCTGCTGTTGGTGATTTCGTCATGGTGAACTGGAACGATCATGGCGGCAATGCGGTCATCCACCATGTTCTTCACCGAAAAAGCTGTGTGATAAGAAAAGCTGCCGGAAATGCCCATCAGGAGCAGGTGGTGGCGGCTAAAATCGATACCATTTTTCTGTGTATGTCCCTGAACAATGACTTCAACCTTCGCAGGCTGGAACGATACCTCTCCATTGCCTGGGACAGCGGTGCTGTTCCGGTCATTGTGCTGACCAAAGCCGATCTGTGCAGCAATTTGGAGAAAAAGCAAATGGAAGTTGCTTCCGTTGCCATTGGCGTTGATGTGTTGGTTAGCACAGCGCTGGAGAAGGATGGGTATCGCCAGATTCTGCCCTACATCACGGATGGAAAAACGGTTGCCTTCATCGGTTCCTCCGGTGTCGGTAAATCCACGCTGATCAACTGTCTGCTGGGTGAGCAGAGACTGGATACAAACGGCCTGCGTAACGACGATAAGGGCAGGCATACCACGACCCACAGGGAACTGATCCTCTTGCCAAACGGAGGTTTGGTCATTGACACGCCGGGTATGCGTGAGCTTGGTATGTGGGACAGCGGTTCCGGCATTGACCAGGCTTTCGGCGAGATCGAGGAATTGGCTTCCTATTGCCGGTTCAAGGATTGCACCCATCATAACGAGCCGGGATGCGCTGTGCAGCGGGCATTACAGGACGGAAGCCTTTCAGAAGAACGCTGGCTCTCCTATTTGAAACTGAAAGCAGAAAACGACTATGCCGCTGACAGCCAAAGCTACCTGGCAGGCAAAGAGAAAAAGTTCAAGGAGATTGCGAAAATTAATAAGAGCAATCGTAAGAGATAGTGTACCTGCGCCGATGATAGGATAGGATTATGCAGCCAAGTGAGAAAAGCGGAAATAGATTTTAGGGCAAATAAGCAGTCAAATTAGGTGTTTGACGGAGGGAATAGCATATGAATGTTGTAGTAATTTTATTAACGGTATTGGCAATTATGGGATTGATTGCAGGAATTGTATTGGTCGCATCCGGAAAGATTGCATTTGCAGGTGTAATTTGGGCAGTAACAGTTATTCTTACCTGTATTGCACTCAGAATAGAGAGATACAGAAAAAATGGGGGCACAAGTAAGTAACTGCCTGATCATTCATTTAGAAAACTTGAATTGGGAGAAGAGTTTCTATGCAGGATATCATCGCAAAGTTGACATCAAAAGATGATAAATATGCTTGTGCCGTCGCTGAAAAAATCATCTCCGAAAGTCAAGATACCGATGAATGGTATGAATACTTTGATACCTTTGTATCATTGCTTAACCACCCAAAGTCATTGGTAAGAAACCGAGTGTTGTATATTCTTGCCGCAAATGCACAGTGGGATGATGAAAATCGCTTTGATGCAATTCTTCCGGAATTCCTTTCCCATATCACGGATGAAAAGCCAATCACAGCCAGACAATGCATCAAGGCATTGTCTCAGGTGGGAGAGTCAAAACCGGAGTACATACCAAGGATAACAGAAGCTCTGCGGGAAGCTGATTTGTCAAAGTACAAAGACAGTATGCGCCCGCTGATTAAAAAGGACATTGAGGTTACAAATCGAACCTTGCAAAACATTATGGGCCATGGAGGGAAAACATGAAAATTGAAAGCTGTATCAAAGAATCCTTTTCCGTGATCGGTAAGGAGGGTTCCACAGAAGACGGCGCAGGTTTTGTACAGAACCTTTGGGCAAATGCTAACTCTCATTTTGCAGAGGTTGCTCATTGCGCAAAGAAAGATGAAAACGGAAATCTCGTAGGTATCTGGGGTGCTATGTCGGATTTCTCCCGGACTTTCCAGCCCTGGGAGGATGGATTCAGCAAGGGGCTATATCTGGCTGGCGTAGAATGCCCCGATGATGCCCAACCGCCGGAGGGCTGGACGAAATGGGTCATTCCCGGTTTTGAGTACCTGCGTGTGGTGTGTGATCACGATGGTGTTTTTCCGGAAATGATCGCCTACTTTCAGGAACATAGCATTACATTAGCCGGAGCTGTCCATGACTTCACCTGTCCCCAGACCGGAAGCAACTATATGTATTTTCCAATCAGAAGATTATAAACGGGATGTTATCATATGAAATCATTATGCGGCGCAGATCCGGAAATTGTGCTGTATATGCGCCGAAAATGCTGGATAATATGTTATTACAGGATCGCGAGGTGTGTTGATTGCTGATGAGTCACCGAAAACCACCGAACAGGCAAAAATCGACACAGGAAGAAAGAATAATCCGAATACAACACGAATACACGGACCCTAGCCTGTCAGCTTCACAGGGTAAAAGTCATACTTCCCGCCGATGTGCTGAATGGAAACACGGCATAATTTGCAGAACATGGCGTAAAGATGGTTTACGGCAGGATGCGATGGGTGTATACTGGAACAAAAGGCGAACATGAGCACACCAATGCAGAAAGAGGGAACAGTATGAAAAAGCTGAAGCAGAAAATGGGAGCCATGATCCAGCGCGTCGTGGACTGGGGCATGGGCAACGGCTTGATGCAGGAGGAACT
>JAZNLC010000190.1:0-7167 GCA_045578895.1 Faecousia sp.
GCTCTATGCCGATAAGAAAGGCAATCATTACAACAAGGATAGATTCACCAGCAACATTTGGAAACCGGCAATTGAAGCGCTTGGACTCCCCTCAGACCTCACTCCCCACAGTGCCCGCCACACCTGCGCCACAAGATTGGCGGCAGCCGGAGCACGCCCGGAGGACATTCAGCAGATATTAGGACACGCCGATTATGCCGTCACAGCCAACACTTATATCAATCAGGATGTATCTACACTTGCGAATTCTATGGAAATGATGGCTTGACGCTCGTCACAACCTCGTCACAACGCTCTTAAAAATAGGTAAAAACCTATAACTTTTGAATAGAAAAAACGGGCAGAAACACAATGTTTCTGCCCGTTTTGGTCCGAGTGTCGAGATTCGAACTCGAGGCCTCTTGAACCCCATTCAAGCGCGATACCAAACTTCGCCACACCCGGATTTGCTTGCGTTTCCTTAGCGCCACAGTATATTAGCACAACTTAATGAAAAATGCAAGCACTTTTTTTACTTTTTTGAAAAATTTTTTCGAGGCATGCCGAGCTTACAAGGAACACAAAAAGCCTTCCAATCTGCTGGCCACTCTCGCATTGCCTGCATCATTAGGATGAATACCGTCTGGCATGAATTTTTCCCGTAGCGCTGCTACTCTGGGCTGAATCCCGCTGTTACGGAACAGATCCAACACGGGGATAGCATAATATGCAGCCGATTCTAAAATGGCATCCACATACTTCCGCAAATTACCGCATCTGCGGGCACCGTAGCAGGTATAGGTCACATCATCTTCTTCGTAACAATGCAGCGGTGTCATAAACACGACAGTACCCTCCGGATAGCGGTTGATCAGTGCTTCCATCAGCATATGAACTGCACCGCAAAAAGTGTCATCCGTCCTGTCTGTATGATCACCAAACGGAGCATCCCCGTGGCTGAAATCATTCACACCGCCAAATACTACAACAATATCCGCATCAGGGATCATAGATTCCACACGGGTTTTGAAATACCGCTCCGATTCCGGATAGGGCCCGTGGACCTTCTGATTGGCAATGCGGGAACCACTGATACCGTAGCCGTAGCAACGAGCGCCAGTATTCCGCTCAAGAATTTTCCAATATACATTATCCAGGCAGGAAGGGCCGACACCCTCGGTTATGCTGTCACCCAAAAAGGCAATCTTCTTCCCTTTTAGATCCATTGTTTAATCCCCCGGGTTAGACTTAATGACCTTGCCCAGATTCCAAAGCCGCACGACCATCTTCACCGCTTCGGCTTTCTGCTCATCATTCTCATATTCCACATATACAGTATGACTGCCGCAATCGGCACACTCCACCTGCACGTTCCAGCCGCCTTCATGCATAATCACGCCATTACCACGGCACATGGGGCATTCTTCCAGAATAATCTCTTGATTCTCCATTATATAGTCTCCTTATCTGAATATCTTTTCATTTGCGTCATACAGTTCGATTCTTTGGCAAACCGCATGATCCGGTTTATACTGCGGCAGATAACGTTCCACTGCCGCCACAAGCTGCATGGGATTCAAAGTTGGATTCTGACAGCAGACAAGCGCTTCCAGTTCCAGCGTCTGCGCGTCTCGGCATACAACTGTCAGCTTCTTTATCATTGGAATGATATCCTGCTCCACGGGACCGTTTTTCCCTTTTTTGGTAACCGTAAGCGTTTCATTGGCAAATAAAGTCTGAATACCAACAACAGCTGCCGATGTATTACCGGAATCATACTCCAGTTCAATCCGGCAAGCCAGCAACGCAAGATCTTTCAGCTTCCGGCCATCATCGTATACCCGCAGAACCCGCACGCCTTCAACAAGCGCTTCGTTGAGCCGTTCGCAAATATCTGTATTGGATACTGTTTCACCGTCAAGTTCAAAGTCAAGCAGTTCACACTTGCTTTGCACGCCAACAGATAGAGGCATCGCAATGGAGACCGAAGGTCTTGGATTGAATCCCTGGGTATGTTTCAGCGGCAGATTTGCCCGCTTAAATGCGCGCTGAAACAGCCGCATCAGGTCCAGGTGAGAGATCCAAACCGCGTTGCCGGTTTTCTCAAACAACAGTCTAGCCATCGCAGCGGACCTCCTTCAAAAGTTTATTTGCGCCACATCCGGCACAACCTTGACGGCAATCCGGCGTTACCACAGCGTCATATGCCCGTTTTCTCTCTGAAAGCAAGAACCTCTTGCTGACACCAACATCAAACATATCCCACGGAAGCAGTTCATCTTCACCATATCCACGAGTTGTATAGAAGCTAGGATCAACACCGCATTCTTCAAATGCATCCAGCCATGTTTGATAGGAGAAGTGTTCGTCCCAGCCATCCAGGCGGGATCCGCGTTTCATAGCCTCTTCTATCACTTTACCAACCCGTCGGTCTCCCCGGGCAAATACTGCTTCCAAGCGGCTTAGATCCGGTGCATGGTAATTGTATTCAATGGATTTCGAATAAAAGTGGCTCTTCAGCAGCTTACAGCGGCGAAGATATTCTTCCGGCGTAATCTGCCGTTCCCACTGGAAAGGCGTATGGGGCTTTGGTACAAAGTAAGCCGTTGCCACATGCACCCGCAGTCCCCTCTTTTTGTTGGATGCGCAATTCTTCCAGGTGCATATGATCTTGTACACCAGTTCAGCGATTCCCAAAACATCCTCATCCGTCTCTGTAGGTAATCCCAGCATAAAGTAAAGCTTCACATTATTCCAACCGCCGGAGAATGCAAGGGCACAGCTGGAGAGGATTTCCTCCTCCGTCAGATTCTTGTTAATCACATCACGCAGGCGCTGTGTACCAGCCTCCGGGGCAAAAGTCAAACCACTCTTGCGGAGCATCTGGAGTTTTTGCATCAGCTCCCGAGAGAAATTGTCCGCCCGTAAGGACGGTACAGACAAATTTACCTTATGGTCTGCGCAATAAGGGATCATATCATCTGTCAATTCTTTCAATTCCCGATAGTCAGATGTAGATAGGCTGGAAAGCGTGATTTCATTATGACCGGAATCTTCCAGCGTTTCCATAGCCTGCCGGTAAAGCACTTTCGCACTTTTTTTACGAACAGGACGGCAAGAAAAACCTGCCTGACAAAAGCGGCAACCGCGGATGCAGCCACGGAAAACTTCCAAATTTGCCCTGTCATGGACGATCTCCGTAGAAGGAACGATCATCTTGGTGGGATAATATGCATTATCCAAGTCCTCAATGATCCGCTTAGTGACTACTTCAGGCGCGCCGTTGTGTGGTATCACACGCAGCAGCCGGCCGTCTTCTGCATATTCGTGATCATAAAACGACGGCACATAGATTCCCGGGATCTTGGATACTTCCAAAAGAAACTGTTCCTTGGACCATTCCTCCGCCTTGGCCTTATCATATAAAGATACGATCTCCGGGGTGATCTCTTCACCCTCGCCTAGGGAAAAGAAGTCGATAAACTCTGCAAGGGGTTCCGGATTAAATGCACATACGCCACCGGCAAATACGATATTCTTGAGGCTGTGACGGTCCTTGGCATGAAGCGGGATCTGTGCCATACGCAGCATGTTCAAAATATTCGTATAGCACATTTCATAACCGATGGTAAAGGCAATCATGTCAAATTCCTTTACGGGATCCTGACTCTCAAGTGCCCATAAAGGCAAAGCATGCTTTTCCATCGTCTCTTCCATATCGGACCACGGAGCAAAAACACGCTCACACCACACACCGTCCATTTGATTCATGACGCCGTAAAGGATGCGCATGCCTACATTAGACATACCGATCTCATAGGTATCCGGGAAACAGAAGGCAATGCGGACACGAACATCCGCAAGATCCTTTTTCACTTCATTATATTCACCGCCGGTATACCTGGCAGGTTTCTGCACCGTTGGCAGCACTCGTTGCAGCAATTGGGTCATAGCAACACCTCATTGAAAGTGGTGTAACCATTGTACATTCTCAAGTCAAGGTTTGCAAGGATTATTTCGTAGCAGATGCTCTGTATAGTACCACTGCTGCAAACATTAACGGAACGATACCGAGGCGATACACAAAAGATCCGTAGGCGCAGAAAGCCACAATTAAGCTGAGAGTACCCATTTCCACAGCGTATGAAATGTGATCGCCTGTTTTACTTGGCAGTGTAAGTCTCGTAATACCGCGCAGGATTCTGGCACCATCAGACGGATAGACCGGTAAAAGATTATACAAAGCATGGACCGCGCCCGTGAAGGCAAGAACAGGAAACCAACGAAACAAAGCCAGTAAAAGCAACCCACCCAACGGCCCGGCAATAGCACACAGCAGTTCCTCTTTATCCGTCATTGCATCTGCTTCGATCACCGTACCACGGATGCCTACCCGGATAGAATACATACGCACTCTCATAATCTTCATCGATATAATATGAAACAGTTCATGTACTGCGGCGCTGAGAAAATACGCAATCAGTATCCGGAGCGGGAGCAGCAGCACCAAAAAAGCCATATATAAGTAAAAGCTTTTGGTGAATGTAATGTGCATATCACTGTGGCCGATCCGTGCCATGAATGATATCCCTGCAGAATGCCGTCAAAGCGTCATTGAACGGTTCTCCTTCTATAACATCTCTACGAAATTCTGAAAAAGCTGACAGCACTTCTGACCTTGTCCATGGTAAAAGTGCTTCACGAAACTGTCTTGCTTGTTGCGGCAGATACCAGCTGACAGCAAGTAAACACACAGTCAGTATCAAAACAGCTCCTATGATGCCAAACCAGCCGCTCTTTTTCTTACAGCTGTTCGTATTCACCGGACCGTAGCGAATTGTATAGCTCATAAATATCACCCCTGCATATATTCTATCGCACTCCGTTACCGGACATGCACAAACATATGAATTTACGATGCAGCAACGGACTTTGGCAGAAAACTGTTGACAAGCCCCAAAAACATCGGTATAATACTGAAGCGATACTGATGCTAGTGTAGCACAGTCGGTAGTGCATCTCACTCGTAATGAGAAGGTCGCCTGTTCGAGTCAGGTCACTAGCTCCAAAAAAGCCAACCACTACAGTGGTTGGTTTTTTAGCGCCTGACTCGAAAGTCAAATGCAACGCGGATGAGCGTTGCCGATGGCAGCTTGATGCCATCGATCCTCTATTTTTGCAATTGCAAAAATGCAACCGAGTCAGGTCACTAGCTCCACAAAACCAGCCACAATCGTGGTTGGTTTTTTTAGTGGCTGACTCGAAAGATAAATTGCAACGCGAATGAGCGTTGCCGATGGTAATTTGATGCCATCGATTCTCTATTTTTGCAACAGCAAAAAATGAAAACGATTCAGGTCAATGGCTACAAAAGTATAAAACCCCAACCTTTTCGGTTGGGGTTTTATGCTTAATAGAAACGGCGAACAAATACAAAATGCTCCGTATAATAGCTGCTGTTCATATTGAATTCCACAACAGGTTTACTTGCATTCATCGCCGCAACAACCATACCGTTACCGATATAGATACCAAGATACTCCGCAGTGCCGGGTGTACTGCTCCAAAAGAACACAGCGTCTCCCGGAAGAATATCTTCCTTATCCACAATATATCCGGTTTCCGCCAACGCGCTGTTGGATCTCGGTAGCGAAATACCACACTGCTTAAAGCAATACTGCACGAGGCCGGAAGTGTCAAAGCTGTCAGGGCCGGCAGTACCGTATTGATACGGCTTGCCTATTTGCTCTGCGGCTGTTTTGGCCACCAATATACCAGTCTCCGTTGCAACCTGCTCAGTAGTCACCGGAACCGTTGTTTCTTCTGTCGTTGGCTGCGTTGTTGGTTCAGTGGTCACCTCTGTCGTTTCTTCGGTTGCCTGAGTCGTTTCAAAAGGGTTGTCCGTTACAGAAGAACCTGTGTTTTGCACCGTAGATCCGTTGGTCTGATCATCAAGGGAATCCCATGATGGTGCCGTCGGCTGTTGTTCACGGCCATTTCTCAAGATCAAAACAGTTCCAACCGTCAGCAGCAAAGAGATCAGTAGTAAAACCACACATATGATATATTTTATCCTTGCCATATCTCTTTCTCTATCCACACAATCCAGTTTAATTACACTGCAGGTTCATCATGATACTTGACCGTGAGCTTTTCAACAGATGCCAGCGCATCCAGGATCAGTGCTTCCCTGTCAAGTTTCTTTTCAGCATTCAGCAACTGGCCCAAAGTAGGCTTCGTTTTCGGATGCTTGGGAGTAAACACAGTGCAGCAATCCTCATACGGAAGGATCGATGTCTCCATAGTGCCGATTCTTCTTGCAATTGTGACGATCTCCTCTTTATCCATGCCGACCAGGGGCATAAAGATCGGAATATCTACCACTGCACCGGTAACTGCCATAGCCTCCATAGTTTGGCTGGCAACTTGTCCCAAATTCTCACCGGTGATCAGCGCGCCGCAGCCATGGTCCTTACCGATCCGCTGAGATATCTCCATCATAAAGCGGCGCATGATCAAAGTGAAATATTCTTCAGGGCAGTTATCCCGGATCGCTTCCTGGATCTTGGTAAAGCTGACAATATTCAAGGTCATTCTGCCGCTGTAACGGGTGACCAATCGTGCCAGTTCGATCACCTTATCCTTTGCGAGCTGAGATGTGTAGGGGTATGAGAAGAAATGAACACACTCGATTTCCACACCGCGCTTTGCCATCATATAAGCCGCCACAGGAGAGTCAATACCGCCACTGAGCAGGCACATGGCTCTGCCGCCGACGCCGGTCGGCAGACCTCCCGCGCCAGGTTGTGCAGGGCCGTGGACATAGGCCGCCAAATCACGAACTTCAACATAAACAGTGTACTCAGGATGGTGGACATCAACTAAACAATCCGGATGTGCTTCCGCCAAACGTCCGCCGATTTCCTGGGAAATACCGATGGATGTCAACGGAAAAGCTTTGTCAGACCGCTTGGATTCTACTTTAAAAGACCTGGCGCAATCCAACTCATCACCCAGGTATTCTTCAACTGTGTTAAAAATTGCATCCAGGTTCTTTTCACAGGGACGGCAACGGCACAGGCTGACAACACCAAAGATGCTGTTGCAGGCTTCCCATGCGCCATCCACATCAGCCTGCTCATCCATAGGTTCCACATACACAGTCGATTGCATGATGTACACATCGAA
>JAZNLC010000191.1:0-5139 GCA_045578895.1 Faecousia sp.
GCTACGATTCTGCCGCCGCTGCCGTACTGACGGCTGATGGTGATGATGAGGTTTTTCATAAAAACATCCCTGCCTTTCCATTGGTATAGTATTATTTTACGGCGTTTTTGCCGGAATGTCAACCGCTGCAGGTGCATATCCTCCATTGTAGGAGAGGAGGGTTGCCGGTGAAACGGATCCTTTGGTGCGGTCTTGCAGTGGTATTTACAATGACAATGGCAGTGTTGACCCTTCAGCCCGCCGGCGCGGAGGTGTTCGCCCCCCGTGGCAGCACGGTGGAGCTGCCGGTGATCATGTATCATAGTCTGGTCACCGATGACAGCCGCGCCGACGCCTATGTCTGCCCCGTCAGCCGGGTGGAAAGCGACCTGCGGTGGCTCACCGGCAACGGCTATCAGGCGGTATCGCTGGCGCAGCTCATCGCCTTTGCCGACGGTACCGGACAGCTGCCGTCCAAACCGGTGCTGCTGACGCTGGACGACGGGTATCGCAACAATCTCACCCTGCTGCCGCCCCTTCTGGAGCAGTATGATGCCTGCGCCGTCATTGCCGTGGTGGGAGAGTATGCCGACATCTACACCGCCTCGGGGGAAGACGGCTCGCTGCATTCCTGCATGAGCTGGCAGGACACAAAACAGGCCGCGACCCAGCCCCGACTGGAACTGGCCTGTCATTCCTACTATTTTCACCATCTGGATGGGCGAAAAGGTGCCTCCTGCAAGGCCGGCGAGTCGCTTGCAGACTGGCAGGCGGCCTTTTGCAGCGACACACAGGCCATCCGCAAGGCATTGACGGAACACACAGGTATCCCGCCGCTGTGCTATGCCTATCCCTTCGGGCAGATCACACAGGGCGCGGATGCGCTTTTAAAAGAAATGGGCTTCCGCGTCAGTCTCACCTGCAGTGAGCAGCGCTCAACGCTCACCAGCGGCGATCCCGACTGCCTGTTTTCCCTGGGACGGTACAATCGGGACGGGCGGCTGAGTACCGAAGCATTTATGGAAAAGCTGTTTGGATAAAACAAAAACCGCACCCATACGGGTGCGGTCTGTTTGTTTTTATCAGTCTGCAGTGTAGGGCAGCAGAGCGATGTGACGGGCGCGCTTGATGGCCACGGTCAGCTGACGCTGATGCATGGCGCAGGTGCCGGTCATACGGCGGGGCAGGATCTTGCCGCGATCGGAAGTGTACTTCCGCAGCTTGGCGGTATCCTTGAAGTCGATGTAAGCGACTTTATCCACGCAGAACTGGCAAACCTTCCGACGACGACGATTGTCGCGAGCGGGGCGCTCGGATCTGTTTTCTCTTTCCATGATGGTCTCCTCCTTCTATAAAGTTAGAACGGGAGGTCGTTGTCATCACCGGGCAATGCGGCAAAGGCGTTTCCGCCCAGACCGGCCATGGGATCGAAACCACCGTGAGGCATTTCGTTCCGGGGCTGGCTGTCACGCTTGGGCTCGGCAAAATGAACTTCTTCAGCGACGACTTCCACAGTTTTGCGCTTGTTGCCCTGCTTATCCTCCCAGGTTCGGGTCTGGATACGGCCTGCAACAGCAACAAGCTGGCCCTTGACGAAGTACCGGCTGACAAACTCAGCGGTTTTACCCCAGGCAACGATATCAATGAAATCGGTCTGAGGCTGCTCACCCTGTCGGGTGAAGCTACGGTTTACGGCAAGGGTAAAAGATGTGACGGAGTTGTTATTGGGGGTTCTCCGCAGCTCGGGGTCGGCAACCAGCCGGCCCATGAGGATGGCTTTATTCAGCATGGCTGATCCCTCCTCTTATTCCTTGGCGACGATGATGGAACGGATGATACCGTCGGTGATCTTGTACACACGATCCAGCTCGGCGGGGAACTCGGGCTTGGCGTCAAACTCCACCAGGGTGTAGTAACCCTCGGGCATATCGTCGATGGCGTAAGCCATGCGGCGCTTGCCCCACTCCTCAACCTTGGCGATCTCACCGTTGGCAGCGATCAGGTTGGTGAACTTCTCCACCAGGCCCTTGATGGCCTCCTCGGTCAGAGTGGCGTTGACGATGAAGATGGTCTCGTACTTACCGGTAATTTTGGGCATTTTCTTTGCACCTCCTTTTGGACATTTGGCCTGCGCTCATAGCACAGACAAGGATAACATATAGATATTACACACTCTTTTGCGAAATGTCAAGAGAATTTTTTCGTTGACGGCAATTTTTTCATGTGTTATCATATAGTTTGTTTGAAACGCTTTTGTTTTGGGAGATGTTTTTATGAAAACCATCATCAAACGCTTTGTCCGGTTGTTTATCGGTCTTTGTATTATGAGTTTCGGCTCTGCCATGGCTCTGGTGGCCGATCTGGGCATGGAGCCCTGGGATGTTCTCAACGACGGTATGGCCAAGTTCCTGCAGGGCATTTTCGACATCCAGCTGGCAAACGGTGCCGACCTGATCACCTTTGGCCGCGCCAACATCGCCATCGGTCTGACCATTCTGGTGATTGACGTGCTGTGCCGTGAAAAGATCGGCTTCGGTACCTTTGTGAATATTCTGCTGTGCGGCAACGTGGTGGACTTCTGCACCGGCGACATGATCCCCGGTTTTGCTCTTCTGCCCGACTTCCGCGGTCTGCCCATTGCCGAAAGCTTTGTGCCCCGCCTGATCCTGTGCGTGCTGTCCCTGATCCCCGCCGCCTACGGTATGTATATTTATATGTCCGCCCGACTGGGCTCGGGTCCCCGCGACGGCCTGATGTGCGTTCTCAAGCGCCGCGCCGCCAAGATGCCCGTGGGTCTGGTGCGTGTGCTGCTGGAGGGCTGCGCTTTGACCATCGGCTGGCTGTTGGGCGGCACTGTGGGTCTGGGTACCATCATTCTGGTGCTGCTGTCCGGTCCCACCATGCAGGTGATCTTCAAGCTGCACAAGTTCGATGTGCAGGAGCTGCGCAACGAGACCATCCCCGAAACCATCGCCGCCGTACGCAAGGCACTGGCGAAATAAGACTTGCATTTTTCCGTAAAATCCATTATACTATATGGGTGATATTTTGTCACCCATATTTGCTGGTGTAGCACAGTCGGTACACCCTCCGCAGAGGGCGTGCAGGCGGCAACCGCGCAGCGGCTCTTGGCCGCCTGTAGTGCAGCTATGCACAGCGCGTATTTCTCCGGCACCGCAAAACCCATGCTGGTGTAGCACAGTCGGTAGTGCAGCTGATTCGTAATCAGCAGGTCGCGTGTTCAAGTCACGTCACCAGCTCCAATAACAAAGGGCTCGTTGCAAAATGAGCTAAGAAAAAACACCGCGGTTAGGAGCCCAAAAGGGTTTCCTAACCGCGGTGTTTGCGTTAGAATTAATTTGTGAAGAAAAACTCAAAAACGCAAGACCAGTGTACCGTAAGAGAGCGAAATGGTCAACTGGTTTTTGCAGTAAACAGTGAAATTTTATTACCGGAGAACGCACCCGTCCGACTGACAGGCGCCCAGCTCGAGGAACTGGACTACAGGGAACTGTATCGCGCCTATTCGCCCAGAGGGCGGAAATCGAAGGTCGATCCACGAGTGCTGTTTAAGGTAGTAGTATACGGATATCAGTGTGGGATCTGGTCCAGCCGTAAGTTGGAAGAGGCCTGCCGATATCGCATAGATTTTATGTGGCTTCTGGAAGAAGAGCCGGTTCCGGATCATGCAACCCTTGCCCGGTTTCGCAAACGCTGTGCGAATGTGATCGAGGGGTTGTTTTATCAGTATGTCCAATTGTTGGAGAACCAGGGAGAAACTGACCATGAAACGGTATTTATTGACGGAACAAAGATTGAAAGCTGTGCGGGACGATATACGTTCTGCTGGAGAGGCAGCGTGGAAAAGAAGCTGCAGAAGGTGCAGGAGAAAGTAAAAGCGCTGACAGAGCTGGACAGGCTGGAAGATCTGGAACTGCTGTTGGCGAAAAGCGAAGCTGATATTGATTTTGTATCCGGCAAAGGCCGACGCAAAAGTGAAGAACAACGCCAGTGGGAAACCCTGGATGAGATGAGACAACGCTGGAAAGAGTGCGAAGAATCTTTGCACATCATGGGAGATGACCGCAACAGCTATGCAAAGACCGATCCGGATGCTACCTTTATGCGGATGAAAGAAGACCATATGCGCAACGGACAGTTAAAACCGGCCTATAACGTCCAGATCGCAGTAAACAGCGAATATATAACCGGTCTGGAAGTATTCTCAAACCGAACAGATTTCGGGACACTGGTTCCATTTTTGTCACGTATGCAAATGATGCATCGGGCCAAGTATAAGGAAGTAACGGCAGATGCGGGATATGAAAGTCTGGAGAACTATCTGTTTCTGGAACAAAACGGACAGACCAGTTTTATTAAGCCGACGAATTATGAAGCGAAGAAAACCGCGAAGTACAGGAAGCAAATTGGCCGTATTGAGAATATGAGATACGACGCAGAGGAAGACGTCTTTCTCTGTGCAGAGGGCAGAAGGCTCTCTCTGCGGCGGGAGAGTACCGAACTGAAGAACGGCCAGTACATCACCACTGCATGGTACCGTTGTGAAGATTGCCGGAATTGTCCTCAAAGGGAAGCTTGCTGCAAAGCGAAGGATCCTGCGCAGCCGAAGGAGCTTATTTTACGCAAGACCTTCTGGGAGAAACGCGCGGTGTCTCAAGAAAACATTACCAGTGAGCGCGGGATCTATTTGAGGATGTGCAGATCCATTCAGGTGGAGGGTGCCTTTGCACTGCTCAAAAACGATTTTGGATTCCGAAGGTTTCTGACACGCGGCAGGGCGAATGTCCGGACAGAGTTTTTCTTTTTATCCATTGCTTTTAATTTGAAAAAGTTGTGGATGAAGCGGGAAAACGGCCGCTTACAAACCCATCTTTCTGATATTCAGGCAGCATAGCCGTTTCAAACTGAAAACTTTTCCACAGAAAGCCCTGTTTTTGTGGCAGGGCTGGCTTTGTTGTACCCAAAAACATGGAAATTGCCCAAGCAACAGCACATGCTCCGACGACTGGGCACAAAAAAGGGAGCCGCCGCAGAAGTTACATTCTGCGACAGCTCCTTTGTGTTTGCATTACTAAAAAGATCGCGCGGTTTTTGTGTTACCTCTTACCGCTTTCGCCCAAACTCATCGAAGTTTTTCTT
>JAZNLC010000192.1:0-8678 GCA_045578895.1 Faecousia sp.
CATCGCCCAGCGTGTTGCATCTGTGCAGGATGCGGATATGATCATCATTCTGGAAAACGGCCAGATTCATGCTGTGGGCACCCATGATGAACTCCTGCAGACTTCCTCCATCTATCAGGAAGTTTACTACTCTCAGCAGAAAGGAGGAACCGAATAATGCCTCCCGTAAAATTCAGCAAAGATGGCCGTAAGGCCAAGAACCCCAAGAAGACCCTCATGCGGCTTCTTAGCTACATGAAGCATTACATTCCCAATCTGCTGGCCGTGCTGGTGTGTATTGTGGTTTCCGCCATAGCCTCCACCCGCGGCAGCGAAAATATCGGCAATCTGGTGGATGACTACATTCTGCCCATGGTGGCCTCCGGCAGCACCGATTTCTCCCCGCTGGTGAAGTATCTGGTGGGCATTGCCTGCATTTTCCTGGCAGGTATGATCGCTTCTTTCCTGCAGCAGTTTTTGATGGTTTCCGTGGCCCAGGGCACCCAAAAGCGGGTGCGTGACGAGATGTTTACCAAGATGCAGCGGCTGCCGCTTCGCTACTTTGACAGCAATGCTGCCGGTAACATCATGTCCCGCTATACCAGTGACATCGATACCCTGCGGCAGATGGTGTCCCAATCTATTCCCAACTGCTTCAGCTCAATCATCACGCTGATTGTGGTATTTGCTGCTATGCTGCGGGCATCCTGGATCCTGACGCTGGTGATCCTGGTGACAGTAAGCTGCATTTTGTTTGTGACCGTCAAGATCGTCGGTAAGGCAGGCAAGTATTTTATCGGCCAGCAGAAATCTTTGGGCGCTTTGAATGGCTTTGTGGAAGAAATGATCAACGGACAGAAAGTGGTCAAAGTCTTTAACCATGAGCGCTCCTGCAAGGAAGAATTCGATAAGCTCAACGAGGAACTGTGCAGCAATGCCTACACTGCCGGCAAGCTGTCCAACATGATGGGCCCCGTTAATAACAACCTTGGATACATCCAGTATGCGGTGCTGGCAATCGTGGGCGGTATTATCGTGGTGGCATCCGAAGGCCAATTGCTGACACTGGGCAATCTGATGACCTTCATGCTGCTCAGCCGTACCTTTAACCAGCCGATCTCCCAGATCAGCAATCAGATCAACTCCATCGTTATGGCATTGGCCGGCGCGGAGCGTGTCTTTGAGCTGATGGATGAAGAGCCGGAAGTGGATAACGGCTATGTTACTCTGGTGAATGCCAGAGAGGACGAAAACGGCAACCTGGTAGAGTGCGCAGAACGCACCGGCCGCTGGGCATGGAAGCATCCCCACCAGGCTGACGGCACCATCACCTACACCGAGGTCAAGGGCGATATCGTCATGGACATGGTAGACTTCGGCTATGTGCCGGAGAAGCAGGTGCTCTATGATATCACCCTGTATGCCCGCCCCGGCCAAAAGCTGGCCTTTGTAGGTGCTACCGGTGCCGGTAAGACAACGATCACCAACCTGATCAACCGGTTCTAAGACATTGCCGACGGTAAGATCCGCTACGACGGCATCAATATCAATAAAATCAAGAAGGATGATCTGCGCCGCTCGTTGGGTATCGTATTGCAGGATACCAACCTATTTACCGGAACGGTGATGGAGAATATCCGCTACGGCAAGCTGGATGCTACTGATGAGGAATGCATCCAGGCGGCAAAGCTGGCCAATGCCCATGACTTTATTACCCGCCTGCCCAATGGCTATGACACGGAGCTGACAGGCAACGGCGCAAGCCTTTCCCAGGGCCAGCGGCAGCTCATCGCCATTGCCCGGGCTGCGGTAGCCGATCCTCCGGTGATGATCCTGGATGAAGCCACATCTTCGATCGATACCCGAACGGAAGCACTGGTGCAGAAGGGTATGGATGCGCTGATGAAGGGAAGAACGACTTTTGTGATTGCCCACCGGCTGTCCACCGTTATGAATTCCGATTGCATTATGGTGCTGGATCACGGCCGCATTATCGAGCGGGGCACGCACGAAGACCTGATTGCCCAGAAGGGAACTTATTATCAGCTCTACACTGGCGCTTTCGAACTGGAATAAGCAGAATGGGCGCATTGCAAAATGCGCTGAGAAAAAACACATCGGTCAGCCCCGAAAGGGGTTGGCCGATGTGCCTTTTTGCGTTAGAAATAAACTGTCATGAAAAACACTAAAACGCAAGACCGGTATAAGATATCCGAGCGGAATAATAAACTGGTACTCGTACGAAACAGTGAAAATTTATTACCAGAGGATGCACCTGCCCGAATGACCAGCGCCCAGCTTGAGGAAATGGGCTACAGGTCACTGTATGAAGCATATTCTTCCAAAGGAAGAAAATTGGGCACCGACCCACGAGAGTTGTCCAAGGTAATGGCACACCGGGGACCAAAGCGTGGTATAGCTGTGGAAACGCAACCCAAAACCTGCAATAAGAGCAAAAAGAGGCCTGTTGCAAAACTTGCGTTTTACAACAGGCCCAAATCATCTTGTCGAAATTAAACACCAAATACCTGTATGGTATCAAAACTAAAAAATGGAGATAGATTTTCCTGCGTTCACAGCTTGCATCTGATCCAGTACAAAATTGCTTAAGAATATTTCTTGACGAAACTGTAAATTTTTGGTAAAATAACACTGAGAAATTTCCCTATAAGTTTAATCTGGAAGAGGTGGTACCCTATGGGAACGATAGAATTAGAAGAACATAGTACAGTGTGTTGCCTATGGGGGATGCTGCGCACTGCCGCTGATACCGGTTGCTCTATTAAAGAAAAATAACCTGTTATTTTGAAGCCGATGGCTGTGGAAATCCGTATTGCTTTTGTATGTTTTCTCAGTATACACGCAGTAGAATTCTCATCTTACTACCTGACCTGTTGATGACTTTTTCTTAATGGGCATTTTTGTGATCCCCGTAGAACGCAAAAGAATATTTTGCTGTGCTTTTTCATTAAAATATAGGTTTCAGTCGAAAAAAGAATGATGGAAGGAGTTAATTTATGAAAAGATTTATAGCTTTGGTATTGGTCTGCATTTGTTTATTTAATAATGGATGCACTGCAATGGCAACTGAAAGTCAAGGCGATACTTTGCAGCAAAATACGGCAGCCGTTTCTACAAATGCAGCAGATAAAATAGTGTTTGCAAAAAAAATGGATGAAGCTTTTAAGAAAGCTTCTGAAGAAGGCAGAATAAAAGCTGCTTCAATGGAAGAAAAGCATGCCCTTATGGCTGCAGCAACATTTGCAGAGACAGACAGAGAAAAAGAAGAAATCGGGCAAGAACTTGCGGAATACGGAATCTATATACTGAATGCTACGGCTACATCACAGACTCGCAGTTACTCTGGAGATGTCTCCCTTGCAGCGCCTACCATTTTCTATGAGGCAATCGATCATACATGGACAGTTACCTGCGGCGGTAACTGGCTCAATAACAATTGGCACGAACAATATTTCAATGGTGATGTTGGCGGCATGGATGCATTTGGTGTTGGCTTTACGAATACATCTAATAATTTTACATCTTATGTCGTTAGCGCATACGCACAGATGACCGATTCGTCGAACCGTGAAATCAAGTCAACATCCAATCGTGATTACGGGGACAGCGCTTCGGGCTTCGGTTTTCAGATACAGGATGAGATATATAACTTTAAGGCCTACCGGGAGTATATTGGATACCGGTGGTATGGAAGCTGTACATATAATTACAACTTTGCATCGTACAGCGGTATTGCAACGGCATATTACATTCATACATACAGCTCTACTCACATCCAGTCGATTTCTTTTGGACAGGAAGGCAAGACAGCAGGTATTAGTGTAACACTTTCCTCTTACGACAACTACTTCCAGGCATATAGCAATGATACACCATTTGGTGGGTATTGATTGGTAAAAACAGGGCGCATTGCAAAATGCGCTGAGAAAAAACACATCGGTCAACCTCGAAAGGGGTTGGCCGATGTGCCTTTTTGCGTTAGAAATAAACTGTCATGAAAAACACTAAAACGCAAGACCGGTATAAGATATCCGAGCGGAATAATTAACTGGTACTCGTACGAAACAGTGAAATTTTATTACCAGAGGATGCTCCTGCCCGAATGACCAGCGCCCAGCTTGAGGAAATGGGCTACAGGTCACTGTATGAAGCATATTCTTCCAAAGGAAGAAAATTGGGCACCGACCCACGAGAGTTGTTCAAGGTAATGGCACACCGGGGACCAAAGCGTGGTCTCGCTGTGTAAACGCAACCCAAAACCTGCAATAAGAGCAACAGGCCCAGTCCCTTTTGTACAAAAAATGTTGCATGCGCCACAAATATTTTTCAAAGCCTCTTCCATTTTGCGACCATTTGTGCTACAATGGCAACTAATGCTGAAAGGAAAAAGGAGGAAGCCGAGTATGATATTCGGTAAGCATATCAACCGGTATTACCTGAAATATGCCTTGTGGCTGATTGCGGGCCTGGCGGCGCTGGTAATGGTTGACTACTTACAGTTGGAAATTCCGAAACTGTACCGCATGGTTATTGACGGTATGGCATACGGCTACATCACGGAAAACGGGCAGAAGATTGCTTTCGATATGCCTTTGGTGATCGATGGCATTTGTATGCCCATGGTCAAGATCATTTTGGCGATGGTCTTTGGCCGCTTTCTGTGGCGTGTATGCTTCTTTGGCAGCGGCATGCGGCTGGAGGCAGACCTGCGCAACCGGATGTTTGACCACGCCAAGGATCTGAGCCGTCAATACTACCAGGTCAATAAGGTTGGCGACCTGATGAGCCTCTTCACCAACGACCTGGACACCGTGCAGGAATGCTTCGGTTGGGGCGTTATGATGTTCTTTGACGCGGTGCTGTTAGGTGTGCTGGCCATTATCGATATGTGGCAGATGAACCCGGTTTTGACGGGTCTGTCTTTGATCCCTATGGCATTTTTGCTGGCCTCTGCCACTATCGTAGGTAAGCGGCTGCAGCAGAAGTGGGACATCCGCCAGGCAGCCTTTTCCAAGCTGTCCGATTTCTCTCAGGAGAGCTTCTCCGGCATCGCGGTTATTAAGGCTTTCGTAAAGGAAGCCAAGGAACTGTGGGCGTTCAAGAAGCTGAATGTGGAAAACGAAGAAGCCAATATCGACCACACCAAAACCTCGGTGCTGTTCCGCGTGCTGGTCACGCTGTTTGTGGAAAGTGTTATCTGCATCATTTTGGGCTATGGCGGTTATTTGGTCCATAAGGAAGTCTTTACCGCCGGCCAGCTGATGGAGTTCATCGGCTACTTCAACGCGGTGATTTGGCCCATTATGGCAGTTTCCGAGCTGATCGATATGTCTTCCCGGGGTAAGGCATCCCTGGAGCGTATCGGACAGCTGCTGGATGCGGAAGTGGATGTGAAGGATCGCCCCGGTGTTAGGGAAATGCCTCAGATCCGCGGCGATATTGAGTTTAAGAATCTGACCTTCCGGTATCCCGACGGCGAATTTGATTGCCTGAAGGATGTGTCCTTCAAGATCAACGCAGGCGAGAATGTGGGTTTGGTGGGTAAGACCGGCTCCGGCAAGACCACTCTGGTGGATCTGATCCTCAGAACCTACAATGTGCCCGACGGAACGGTCTTTATTGACGGCATTGATGTCAACGATGTTGCCATCCGGGATATCCGTGCAGGCTGCGCTTATGTGCCTCAGGATAATTTCCTGTTCTCCGACACCATTGAGAACAATATCGCCTTCGGTGTGGCAGACGGCAGTAAGGCTGCTGTGACCCAGGCGGCAAGACTTGCAGATGTTCATAGCAATATCAAGGAATTCCAGCTGGGCTACGGCACAGTTTTAGGTGAGCGGGGTGTTACCGTTTCCGGCGGCCAAAAGCAGCGTATCTCCATTGCCCGTGCGCTGATGAAGGATGCGCCCATTCTGATTTTGGACGATTCTGTTTCCGCGGTTGATACCAAAACAGAAACTACCATTCTCGGTAACCTGCGCGAGACCCGTGCCGGCAAGACCACCATTCTGATCGCCCACCGGATCTCTACCATCGAGAAGATGGACAAGATCCTCTTTGTAGATGACGGCTGCCTGGCTGCGGTGGGTACCCATGCTGAGCTGTACACAACAAACGCAGAATACCGCAAAATGGTAGACCTGCAGCGGCTGGAAGAGGAAGGAGGCGAACACAATGCGTGAGTATTTGCCTATTCTGATCGTCGGCGCTATCATCGGTGTGTTTGCCGCACTGTTTTTGGTAGCCTATTGCATCGTCAAGAAGCATAAGGAAGATATGACCGACCGGGAGCGGCACATGTCCGACAAGGAGATCGTGACCCGCCTGCTGCGCTATGCCCAGCCTTACTGGAAGCGCTTTGTGGCTGTATTCTTCATTATGCTGTTCTCCATCGGTTTCGAGTTGGTTTCCCCGCTGCTGATGGCCCATATTCAGGACATCATCAAGCAGGGATCTGCTTTTGAACTGAGCTATCTCTATAGCATCGTGGCTGTTTATGCCGCGATTCTGATCGTGTCCTTGATTTGCACCTATGCACAGGCCATGATCCTGCAGAAGACCGGACAGAAGATCCTCTCTCAAATTCGCCTGGATGTCTTTACCCATGTGGAAAAACTCAGCCATGAGCAGCTGAACAATATTCCCGTAGGCAAGCTGGTCACCCGTGTGACCAACGATCCCAATGCCATCAGCTTCATGTTCACCAATATCATCGTGAACCTGGCCAAGAACTCCATGGTTATTGTGGGTATTTTGGCGGTTATGCTGATGGTCAACTATATGCTGACGTTGATGGTGCTGTGCTTTGTTCCCTTTGTGGTGCTGTTTACGGTTGCCTTCCGGGAATTTTCCCGCCGGGTGCATCGGCAGGTCAGCAATGCCACCACCGATATCAACACCTATCTGTCTGAGAATCTTTCCGGTATGAAGATCACCCAGATCTTCAATAAGGAAGATGCCAAAATGCAGGACTTCCTGAGCCGCAGCAATAAGCTGAAAAAGGCTAAGTTCAACCGCCTGTTTGTGTTTGGTATTTTCCGGCCCATGGTGTATATGCTGTTCGTATCCACCAACATGTGCCTGTTCTATTTCGGCGCAAAGGGCTACATCCAGGATACCGTCTTCCTGGGTCAGACCATTACCAGCTACACGGTGGTCGCTTTCTACGGCTACATTTCCCGGTTCTTTAACCCCATTCAGACTTTGGCTGAGCAGTTTGATATGCTGCAGCGGTCTTTCGCGTCTGCGGAAAAGATTTTCACCATTTTGGACATGGTCCCTGAAGTGGTGGATGAACCGGATGCCATCGAGCTGGATGAGATCAAGGGTGAGATCGAATTTAAGGATGTTTGGTTTGCTTACAAACCGGACGAATGGGTGCTCAAGGGTGTTTCCTTCCATGTGATGCCCAAGCAGACCGTGGCCTTTGTTGGCTCTACCGGCTCCGGCAAGACTACCATTCTGAGCCTGATCTGCCGTAACTACGATATCCAAAAGGGTCAGATCCTCATCGACGGCATCGATATCAAGAAGATCAAGATCTCCAGTCTTCGCCGCCATTTCGGTCAGATGCTGCAGGATGTGTTCCTGTTCTCCGGCACCATCCGCAGCAATATCCTGCTGCGCAAGGATGATGTGACCGATGAAGCGGTTTGGGAGGCCTGCCGCTATGTCAACGCGGACAGCTTTATCGGCAAGCTGGACAAGGGCCTGGATGAAGTGGTCCGGGAGCGGGGCAATAACTTCTCTGCCGGTCAGCGCCAGCTATTAAGCTTTGCCCGTACCATTATCCACAAGCCTGCGGTGATGATCCTGGACGAAGCCACTGCCAATATCGATACCGAAACGGAAGTGCTGATCCAGGACTCTTTGGAGAAGATGAAAAACATCGGTACCATGCTGGTGGTTGCCCACCGCTTGAGTACGATCCAGCACTCCGACAATATTATTCTGCTGTCCAAGGGTCAGATCCTGGAGCAGGGTACCCATCAGGAACTGCTGCACCAAAAGGGCCGGTATTACCAGCTCTATACCCTCCAGTACAACAAGCAGCAGCTGCAGAACAGTTAGTTGTCAAAAGCGCACCGCGATTCGCGGTGCGTTTTTACTTATATCTCGAACATAGTTTCCAGCAGTTTGAGTGCCATATAATAATGGAACTCCCGAATGGGATGGTTGATCTTATTGGCCAGCAGCTCCGTGGTGTCCACACCACTGTGCTCCAGCCTTTCCCAAACGGAATACATGTCGCAGACCTTTGCACCGCATTCCAATGCTACGGCAGAAGCAGCCTGCATGTACTGCTTCAGCTTACCGCCGTTCTGAAGTTCCATGTGCATTTTGGATGCTTCTCTCAGATGATCGCAGGGATTGCGGTAGCTGGGGTAGGTATTCATATAGTTTTGGGTCAGGAAGATCACCTCCGCACCGGCGTCGCGCGCCTTTGTGAAGATATTTCGCAGGGCATCCGTGTAGGTTTCCAAAGGAATATTGGGGTTACAGCAATCATTCAAGCCAAAGGAAACTACCACCAGATCCGGGCAGTATCGCAGCACATCCCGCTCAAGTCTTGCAAGTCCTCCGGGGGCGGCACCGCCACTGATGCCGCTGTTAATGATATTCACCTGCACGTTGGGATACAGCAAATTCAGCATTTCCCGCAGACGGGTGCTGTA
>JAZNLC010000193.1:0-11901 GCA_045578895.1 Faecousia sp.
TGATCGTTCTGTTCCCCTTCTACTGGATGATCATCTCCTCTTTGAAAACCTTGGATGAATACCGTTTGAGCGTTCCCACCTTTTGGCCCAAGACCGTTATGTTCAGCAACTACGCGGATGCCTTTACCACCGCAAACTTAGGCCGTCTGTTCCTGAACACCATGTATGTCGGTATTGTTTCCACGATCCTCTCTTTGGTGATCACCGTGCTGACCGCCTTTGCCTTCGCCCGTTTGGAATTCAAAGGCAAGGATATGCTCTTCGGCGCGCTGCTGGCTACCATGATGATCCCCGGTGAGCTGTTCACCATCACCAATTACGCAACTGTTACCACATTCGGCTGGATCAATACCTATACGGTTTTGATCGTGCCCTTCCTGGTCAGTGTGTTCTACATCTACCTGCTGCGGCAGAACTTTATGCAGATCCCCAACGAGCTGTATCTGGCTGCCAAGGTAGACGGCACTTCCGACCTGAAGTACCTGTGGAAGGTCATGATTCCCCTTGCGCTGCCCACCCTGATCTCCATCACCATTTTGAAGATGATGGGCGCATGGAACTCCTACATTTGTCCCCGCTTGGTCGCCAATAAGGAAGAAATGCGTATGATCACCAACGGCCTGCGCAATGCCTTCACCGAAACCTCCTGTGATGTCAACTATCCTGTGCAGATGGCAGCCGTTGCCATCGTCTCCGCTCCGCTGTTCCTGGTGTTTATTTTCCTGAGAAAATATATCATGTCCGGTGTCAGCCGCAGCGGTATCAAGGGTTAATAGGCCAAGAGCCTGTAACATAGATAACCAAAACAACAAAAAAGGAGAAAAACAAAACCATGAAAAAGAGAATCGTTGCTCTGCTTCTGCTGGTTGCTATGGTCGTAAGCCTGGCTGCCTGCAACAGCAACACTCCCGCGGGCACCACTGAAGCCCCTGGCAACACCGACAACACCCCTGTTGCTAACTTCACCGTTCCCGAGGGCGGCTACGATGGCAGCAATGTCACCATCAGCTTCTACCACACCATGGGTTCCAACCTGACCGCAGTTTTGGACCTGTACATCGAAGAGTTCCACAAGCTGTACCCCAACATTAAGGTTGAGTACACCTCTGTCGGCGGCTACGACGATGTCCGTGACCAGATCTCCACCGAGATCACTGTCGGCGGTCAGCCCAACATTGCTTACTGCTATCCTGACCATGTTGCTCTGTACAACCTGGCCGGCGTTGTCACCCAGCTGGACGATCTGATCGCCAGCCAGGAGACCGTCACCCTGTCCGACGGCACCACCGAGATCCTGGGTCTGACCGACGCACAGAAGGCTGACTTCATCGAAGGCTACTACAACGAAGGCAAGCAGTTCGGTGACGGCCTGATGTACACCATGCCCCTTTCCAAGTCCACCGAAGTTCTGTACTACAACAAGACCTTCTTCGAGGCCAACAACCTGACCGTTCCCACCACCTGGGATGAGCTGGAAAAGGTTTGCGAGCAGATCAAGGCTATCGATCCCAACTCCATTCCTCTGGGCTATGACTCCGAAGCCAACTGGTTCATCACCATGTGCGAGCAGTACAAGTCCCCCTACACCAGCGCTACCGGCGACCACTTCCTGTTCAACAATGAGACCAACCGCGGCTTCATCAAGAAGTTCCGTGAGTGGTATCAGAAGGGTTACCTGACCACCCAGACCATCTACGGTGCTTACACCTCCGGTCTGTTCGTTTCCAACACCGGTGTCAAGAGCTACATGTCCATCGGCTCTTCCGCAGGTGCTACCCACCAGCGTCCTGCCGCTGTCAATGGCGAATACCCCTTCGAAGTGGGCATCACCACCATTCCCCAGGTCAGCACTGACAACAAGAAGGTTATCTCTCAGGGTCCCAGCGTATGTATCTTCCAGAAGGAGAATCCTCAGCAAGTCATCGCTTCCTGGCTGTTCGTGAAGTTCCTGACCACCAATGTTAACTTCCAGGCTGAGTTCTCCATGGCTTCCGGCTACGTTCCCGTACTGAAGTCCGTTGCAGACAATGCTGTTTACGCTGAGTTCCTGAACAGCGCTGACGGCGGCGACTATATCTCCGCTCTGTCCGCAAAGGTCTGCCTGGAGCAGCAGGATGCTTACTACACCTCCCCCGCTTTCAACGGTTCTTCCGCAGCCCGCGACCAGGTCGGTACTCTGCTGACCAAGTGTCTGACCGCTGCTGACGGCGGCGACGTGGATGCCATGATCGAAGACGCATTCCAGGATGCCGTTGACGAGTGTGAGTACAGAAGCTGATCTATTTTTGATATGAAACGGATCCTCTCTTTGATCCTTACGGTTTTGTTGATTTTTGGCTGCCTGTGTGCCTGTGGCACACAGCCGGCTGAACCCACACAAACCACCACGGAGGAAACCACAGCCCCTACCCAAGCTACCCTGCCCGAACTTCGGGACTATGCCGGTGAGATCGAGCTGAATCTCAAATCCGAGACCGTGAAGGAAGAGGTCACTGTCAAGGCCTTTATCGACGGCGACACGGTACATTTTCATGTGTCCACCGATGTCCATCCTTCCGGTGTTTTGAAGGGCCGTTTCCTGGCCATCAATACCCCGGAATCTACCGGCAAGATCGAAGAATACGGCAAGGCTGCCTCTGCCTTCACCCGGCAGAAACTGGAAAGCGCCACTTCCATCATCATCGAATCCGATGACGAAAAGTGGAACGCCGACTCCACCGGTGACAGATACCTGATTTGGGTCTGGTACCGGACTGACGAGTCCCAGCCCTACCGAAATTTGAACATTGAGATCCTGCAGGAAGGCCTGGCCATTGCCAATTCTTCCGCCAACAACCGTTACGGCTCTGTCTGCACCGCAGCCATCAACCAGGCGAAGGCTTACAAATATCATGTGCACTCCGGTGAAAAAGATCCCGATTTCTTCTACGGGGATGCCATTGAGCTGACCCTGAAGGAACTGCGGACCAACATCGCCAGCTACAACGGTATGAAGGTCGCTTTCTCCGGTGTGATCACCATGAATGACGGCGGCAGCGTCTATGTTGAAGATTTCGATGAAGAGACCGGCCTGTATTACGGCATCAGTGTCTATTACGGTTACGGTCTTCCCGGCGCGGGCTTGAATATTCTGTCTATGGGTAACCGTTCCCGCATCGTCGGTACTGTTCAGTACTATGAATTGGGCGGCACCTACCAGGTTTCCGGCCTGACCTACCGGCAGATGGTACCCGATGATCCGGGCAACATCCAAAAAATCAGCGAGGGTCACGATCCTGCCTATGTTCCCACCGATGCCGATACCTTTATCAACGGTAAAGTCAGCATTGATTTGGAGGACAGCACCAGGGAGTTTTCCTATGCTGAGCTGGTAATGAGCACCTCCATTGCGATGAACGGTCTCACCGTCGTGGAAGCATATACCTCCGACGATGCTGACAGTTCTTCCTATGGCGCGCTGACTTTGACCTGCGTAAGTGAGGACATCACCATCACTGTTCGCACCGCCCCCCTCTACGACGAAAATAAAACTCTGATCACCGCGGATGCCTACGAAGGCAAGACCATCGATGTCAGAGGTATCGTCGATTACTACGATGGCAACTACCAAATCAAAGTATTCTCCGCAAACGGTATTACCGTTAAATAACAAAAAGGAGTCAATTATGAAAAAACTGATTGCTTGTGTGCTCGCACTGGTTATGTGCTTGAGCGTATTCGCAGGCTGCAACAGTGGCAACGCTCCCGAGACTTCCGCTCCCGAGGCCACTGATCCTGCCGGCCCTTCTGCTGCTGACGGCCTGGAAAATGCCAAGGCTTATCTGCGTACCATGTACAAGGATAAGGTTGGCAAGATCCTGCGTGACTTTGACCTGGTCTCTCAGGTCAAGATCGGCGCATTCACCTACGATATCGCCTGGACCACCGACGCAGCCGCTGAAAATGTTTCCATCTCCGCCCCCGCTGACAACAAGGTCACCATCGATGTCAACGAAGAGCCCGGTGAGGAAGATCTGGTCTTCACTCTGACCGCTACTCTGACCGCTGACGGCAAGTCCGTAAGCGCTGACTTCGAGTTCTATGTTCCCGGTACTCCCGCTTCCTCCGGCGGCCCCACCTTCGTGGAAGTTCCCGAGGTTGGCGGCACCTACAAGTACGCTCTGGTTCAGGCTGAGCTGGGCAAGACCCTGTACTTCACCGGCGCTATGAGCGGCAACTACCTGGCTACCTCCGAAGATCCCACCAAGGCTGTTGATGTGACCATCGAAGAGGTGGACGGCGGTGTTCGCTTCTTCTTCATGGACGGCGAGACCAAGACCTACATCGACATTCACGAGTATACCGAAGGCAAGGCAGGCGTTCGTCTGACCGCTGAGCCCACTGCTACCTTTGTTTGGAACGAAGAGTGCAAGGTCTACACCGCTGAAGTTGCGGGCGCTCCCCGTTACCTGGGTACCTACAGCACCTACAACACCATGTCCGCTTCCGATGTCAAGTACATCGCAGGCGAGAACCTGAGCAAGATCGGCATTTCCCAGTTCCCCGCAGGTTTCTGCACTGTTTCCTACCAGATCGCTGCTGTGGAAGGCCAGCCTGCCGCAGGTACCTCCGCTCTGTTCTACCTGACTCAGGCGGAACTGGGCAAGACCCTGTTCTTCACCGGCGCTATGGACGGCAACTACCTGGCTACCTCCGACGATCCCTCCAAGGGCGTGGAAGTCACTGTGGAAGAGGTCGAGGGCGGCTTCCGCTTCTTCTTCATGGACGGCGAGACCAAGACCTACATCGACATCCACGAGTATACCGAAGGCAAGGCAGGCGTCCGTTTGACCGCTGAGCCCACCGCTACCTTCGTATGGAATGAAGAGTGCGGCGTCTTCACCGCTGAGGTTGCTGGCGCTCCCCGTTACCTGGGCACCTACAGCACCTACAACACCATGTCCGCTTCCGATATCAAGTACATCGCAGGCGAGAACCTGGCTAAGATCGGTGTTTCCCAGTTCCCCGCAGGCTTCGGCTCCATGGTTTGGAACTTCACCGCTGCTGAGGGCCAGCCCGCTGCCGGTACTTACAAGTTCGCTCTGACCCAGGCTGAGCTGGGCAAGACCCTGTTCTTTACCGGCGCTATGGACGGCAACTACCTGGCTACCTCCACCAACGGCGCTCTGGCTGTGGATGTGACCATTGAAGAGGTCGAGGGCGGCTTCCGCTTCTTCTTCATGGACGGCGAGACCAAGACCTACATCGACATCCATGAGTACACTGAAGGCAAGGCCGGTGTCCGCCTGACCGCTGAGCCCACCGCTACCTTCGTATGGAATGAAGAGTGCGGCGTGTTCACCGCTGAAGTGGCTGGCGCTCCCCGTTACCTGGGTACTTACAGCACCTACAACACCATGTCCGCTTCCGATGTCAAGTACATCGCAGGCGAGAATGTTGCTAAGATCGGTGTTTCCCAGTTCCCCGCTTACTTCGGCTCTGCCGTTCCCGCTATGTAATCACCTGTAAAAAATCACCCGTCCTTGCGGACGGGTGATTCAGCTTGTCAAAAAAGGCTTTTTGACAAGCTGCCTGCGTTTTTCAAACTTTTCAAAAAGTTTGAAAAACGGTTTGATTGGACGCGAAAGACAACCCTGACGGTTTTCTTTCACACTATCTTTCCCTCCGATTCTTTCGGACTGGCAAGTTCTTTGACAGACTGAATCACCCGTCCTTGCGGACGGGTGATTTTCTTTATCCTTATCCATTCAGCTTTTTCAGGTCTTCATACACCGCCAGGTCCACTCTTTGGGTAGTCAGGGGCATAACGGAGATCTCTTTTCTCGTCAGCACGGTATCCGTGTCAAAGCAGTCGCAGGAAGGTACATACACAGGCTTACCCTTGGGGTGGTACATGTCATTTTCCTCCGGCAGAAAATCGTCGGAATAGTAAGGGCCGCCCTGGCGGGTGATGCGGATCGCACCGGCATTCAGCGGGATATTGACATTATAGATATTGTGCTTATTCAGCAGATCGTGCTTACAGAAATACTCCCACACCCGATCCAGATGTTCCCATGCAACTGAAATTGCCTTAGGTTCTGTGGATACCGCAATGGCCTTCATTCCCAAAGCCGCAGCCTCAAAGACAGCCGCCACAGTTCCGGAATACATAATATCCGCGCCCACGTTCAAACCACGATTGATGCCGGAAAGCACCAGGTCAAACTGCTCGTGCAGACCCAGCACCAGCAGCCGTACACAGTCGGCAGGAGAGGAATCCACTGCGTAGGCAGTGACACCCGGCAGATAGTCTACTTTCTTTGCTTCAAAGTTTTTATGGATCTCGATGGTGTGGCTCTTGGCGCTCTGCTCTACTTTCGGAGCGGCAACCACCACTTCACCTAACCTTTTTGCCCAGTTTACCAGGTGCAGCAGGCCTTCTCCCTGGATGCCGTCATCATTTGTAATTAATATTCTCATAACCAGCCCTCGTGTGTTTCTTTATATGCCTTGATATGGGCGTCCGCATCCCGCAGCAGCGCTTCCACTTCTTCCCTGTTATAGACCGTAGCACCGCTGGCGCAGGCATGTCCGCCGCCACGGTAGCGCTCCGCGATCATGTTGATGGGAGCAAAGCGGGACCGGAGCCGCACACGGATATTTTCATCGGTCTCAATAAACGCGATCCAGCACAGGCAGCCACGGATGTTTTCCAGGTAAGACACCACCGCGCCGGCAGATTCATTGTTCAGGCCATAGGTTTCCTTCATTTCCTTGCTGACAAAAATATGCGCCACACCGTTGGGGGTGATTTGCATATCCTGGTAGACCTGGGCCTTGAATTTCAGCTCATTGTAGTCCCGCAGGTACAGATTGGCGTACAGGGTGTCGGTATCAATGCCCTGATCCAGCAGCATACCCGCCAGGCGCATGGTATCGCCGTCCACACTGCGAAACTGGAAGCGGCCAGAGTCGGTAACCATGCCGGTATAAAGATAAGTTGCCGCCTCTTTGTCGATCTTCAGTTCCTCCCGGAAGGTCTGATAGAAGTAAGCGACCATCTCACAGCAGGAAGATCGCTCCTCTTCCACCCAAATGTAGTCGGCATAGTCATCCACGGGGATGTGATGATCGATCTTCACAAGCTCCCTGCACAGGCGGAATTTCTGATTGGACACCCGCTCTGCCGTGCCGGTATCCAGCACGATGCCCAAAGCATCCGCATATTCGCTGTCAGGGATTTCTTCCTTATCCTCGCCCAAAAATGCCAGGAAATCGGAATGCTGGTAGTCAGCAATACGGATGTCTTTTTCAGGATAGGTCAGCTTCAGGATTGCCCGCAGGCCCTTGGTCGCGCCCACGCAGTCCCCGTCCATGCGCATATGGCGGAAAAGGAATATTTTGTCATATTGCTTGATCTTATTCAGGATCACACGCATGTTCTCATTGTTCATTCTGTTTCCTCCGTCAGCAGCTTTAGATCCCGGAGCATGGCCATGGCGGTTTCTCTGTCTTTTACGGTGGCACCGCTGGCCTTGGCATGACCTCCGCCGCCGTACTTCACCGCAATGGGATTGATGTTATACCTGGAAGACCGCAGTTCGCACAGTACACCCGCTTCCGTTTCCGTGAAGTTGACCCAAATATCAATGCCCCTGATATCTGCCATGGTGCCCACCATGCCACGGGAAATGGAGAAGGTATCCATACCCAAAGACTTCACTTCTTCCAGGTCGGTGTAGATATAGGCAACGGGTCTTTCTGTCTTTTGGATTTTCAGCAGGAAGTGGGCCTTGTGCTTTACATTCTCCAAATCGTCCGCGTAGAGGTTACCGTAAATGTCGCCGGTGTCAAAGGGCTGCGCCATCAAAGCCGATGCCAGCCGGAAGGTATTGGAAGAAGTGGAATCATAGCGGAACCGGCCGGAATCGGTGACCATACCCGTATAGAGGGACTTGGCAGCCAGCGGATTCAGCTTCAAGCCGCATTCCAAGGCAAATTCTGTGATCAAACCGCAGCAGCTTTCATAGGAAGTATCGGTCACTTCCACAGCCGCGATGGTCTCGCAGAAAATATGATGGTCGATGCGGACCGTCTTATCCGCCAGCGGATAACGCGTATCGCTGATCAGGTGCTTGGCAGAAGTATCCAAAATCACAGCCAGTGCGCCGGTGTACAGCGTGTCCGGGATTTGGTCCATAACGGAGTCTTCCATAAATCCATAGCGGCCCGCTCCGTCGCCTACCATATATATTTCCTTGTGGGGGAAATTCTCTTTCAGAATATGCTTCAAGCCGATCTGGCTGCCCAGGGCATCTCCGTCGGGATTCTTATGCCGGTGGATGATGATCCGGTCATAGCTTTGGATCAATTCAAATACTTGTTCAAACATGATATCCCTCACATTTCGTTAAAGTAGCCTCTGTATGTGACATGCAGATTGCTGTCAGGGAACAGATAATGGTGCAGATCGATAAAATAGTCGTCGGTCATGCTGGCAATGTAGTCCACCACCAGCTGGTTGGCTTCCGTATTTTCATAGGGAATCGCCCGCTTATACTTTACCCGGTTTACATAATCTATATGATGTGCAAAGATGGGAGAGTTCTTCCTTTCTTTTTTCAGGTCCTCCAGCATCTGCCCATACACCTCGGCCATCATGGGCCGTACCACCGTATCCAGCTTTGCCATGGCCGGCGCACCTGCGTAGATCATGGCGTAATTGTCCCGCTTGGATTCCTGCAGGGCCTGGAAGTGCTTCTGATCCATCCGGATATAGGGCTTGCCGTAGCTGTGCTCGATGATATTGACCACCAGGTTGTTGATGATCTCCGCATTCAAAGAGCCGATGTCTTCATTGACAAAGGCTTCCTCTTCCACCACATTGACCCGGGCAGCATCCTGCCGGTCCTTGCCCAAATAGGCGATGATATCGGCAATACGAACCACACAGCCCTCCAATGTAGAGGGCTGAATCCGGTTGGCATACACCCGGTCCAGGTAACACCGCTCGATCATATCGTCAAATTTTTGAAAACTGTCGACAGGCTCCGGCCAATACTCCTCCAGCTCGATCTCTCCGTTATGCCCCGCGATACCGGAAAGCGTCTGCAGGCTGATATTAAAGGGATAGATCCCATCCAGCACCCGGACGGAATGGATATTGTGGCTGAAATGACGGCCCGCATGAGCGTAATACAGCCCATCCAAAAATACCTCTCCCATGTGGGCAAAGGGCGGATGGCCCATGTCGTGGCCCAGGGCGATGGCTTCGATCAGATCCAGGTTCAAATGCAGGGCGCTGCCGATGGTTCTGGCGATCCGGGATACCAACTGCACATGCAGACTCCTGCGGGTGATGTCATCGTTGCGGATCAAAGAAAAAACTTGTGTCTTATCCGTATAGCGGTTATAATAGGGGCAGTGCAGGATCTTATCGATATCGTGGACAAAGGGCGGCCGCCAGACGGTGGCAGTATCCTTTGCCAAAGAAGCTCTCCGGACAACACGGTTATCCGGAAATCCGGTTTTTTCATATTCCCCGGTTTCCCGCTCCCGGCGTATTCTTTTCTCCAATGCGGGGGACAGTTTTTCATATTTCGGCATACTACCACCTCTTATCTGATGATATTACGGCCTTTGGGTTTTTAGGCCGGTTTTTTATTATACACGATATCCGCCATCGTGGCAAATCTTTTTTTGTTTTTAGGAGGTATCTTATGGACTTTTTGGAAATCGCGCACAAAAGACAATCCTGCCGCAGCTATGACGAATCCCGCCCGGTGGAGGAAGAAAAGCTGGCTGCCGTTTTAGAAGCAGCCCGGCTTGCTCCCTCTGCCTGCAACGGCCAGCCCTACAAGCTCACCGTATGCCGGGGCGAGACCGCCAAAGCGGTCGCTGCCGCTACCATGGGTATGGGCATGAATAAATTCGCTTCCCAGGCGCCGGTGATGATCGTCATCTCCGAAATGCCCTATGTAAAATCCGCGGCCGTGGGCGCAAAGGTCAAGGGCAACGACTACCGCTCCATCGATATCGGTATTGCCTGCGCCTATCTGACCGCTGAAGCCACCGCCCAGGGTCTTTCCACCTGCATTTTAGGCTGGCTGGATGACAGCAAGATCCGCAAGCTTTGCGGTTTGGAATATCCCGTGCGGCTGGTGGTCTGCCTGGGCTATGCCAAAGCCGGCGACAAGCTCCGGGCCAAAAAGCGCAAAGAGAGGGATGCGCTGGTGGCTTTCAAAGATTGACAAACGAAAGCTGCCGCATTACAATAGCTTTATCTTATTTTTGAGGTGATTTCCATGGATTCCAAGCTCCGTACCGAAACATTATGTATTCAGGCAGGCTACAGCCCCGCCAGTGGCGAGCCCCGCCAGATCCCCATCGTGCAGAGTACCACTTTCAAGTATGCTACCTCCGAGGACATGGGCAAGCTCTTTGACCTGGAAGCCTCCGGCTATTTCTATTCCCGGTTGGCCAACCCCACCTGCGATATGGTAGCCGCCAAAATCGCGGCTTTGGAGGGCGGCAGCGCCGCTATGCTCACCGGCTCCGGCCAGGCTGCCAACTTCTATGCCATGTTCAACATCGCTTCCTGCGGTGATCATATTGTGTCCAGTTCCGCCATCTACGGCGGCACCTTCAACCTGATCTCCGTGACTATGAAGCGCATGGGTATCGATGCCACCTTCGTCAGCCCCGATGCTACTTATGAAGAGATCTGCGCCGCCATCCGGCCCAACACCAAGCTGGTCTTCGGTGAGACCATCGCCAATCCCGCGTTGAATGTGTTGGATATTGAGGTATTTGCCAAGGCTGCCCATGACAACGGCCTGCCCTTCATCATCGACAACACCTTCGCCACCCCCATCAACTGCCGTCCCATTGAATGGGGCGCGGATATCGTCACCCACTCCACCACCAAGTATATGGACGGTCACGGTGTGGCTGTGGGCGGTGTCATCGTCGACAGCGGTAAATTCGATTGGACCAAGTATCCCGACAAATTCCCCGGCCTCTGCACCCCCGATGACAGCTATCACGGTGTTACCTACACCGAGCGTTTCGGCCTGGAAGGCGCTTTCATCACCAAGTGCACCGCCCAGCTGATGCGTGACCTGGGCTCCATCCAGTCCCCCCAAAGCGCTTTCTACCTGAACCTCGGTTTGGAGAGTCTGCCTTTCCGCATGAAGCAGCACTGCGCCAACGCACAAGCCATTGCGGAGTATCTGAGCAGCCATCCCAAGGTGGCATGGGTCAAATACTGCGGATTGAAGGGCGACAAGTATTACGATGTGGCGCAGAAATATCTGCCGAACGGCTCCTGCGGTGTCATTTCCTTCGGCCTGAAGGGCGGCAGATCTGCCGCGGAGACCTTTATGAAGCACCTGCGGCTGGGTTCCATCGAAACCCATGTGGCAGACAGCCGCACCTGCTGCCTGCATCCCGCCTCCGCTACCCACCGGCAGATGACTGACGAGCAGCTGGATGCCGCCGGTGTGGGCGCTGACCTGATCCGCCTGAGCTGTGGATTGGAAAATGTGCAGGATCTGCTGGCTGACCTGGAACAGGCCATCGAAAAAGTATAACAAAAGCGGCCCATGCGGGCCGCTTTTCATTGTTGTACTAAGAAAACCCCCAGCATGGCTGGGGGTTCCAAAAAGCTTTCGCTATGCCCAGTCCCGCCGCGGCGGAAAGCCTCCCTCTGATGAGGGAGGTGTCAAAAATCTATTTGATTTTTGACGGAGGGAGAGAAACAAGTAGAGAAAATTCTCTCCCCAGTCAGCCTGTTCGGCTGACAGCCCCCTCGTCAGAGGGGGCCTTGGGTGCGCGCATAACCGCATCTGCGGTAGTAGGGCAGAATACGCAAGCGAAAGATAATTCGATGAGCCTATAGGCTCAGCTGGTAAAAGGCCC
>JAZNLC010000194.1:0-3380 GCA_045578895.1 Faecousia sp.
AGCCCTACACCTATACCCTGGAGAACTATAACTCCGCCTGGCAGGACTACTTCCAGCTGTTCCTGCAAAAAAGAGGCTCCATTGACTCGGATATTTCCGCGCCGCTGCTGATCGAGCAGCTGCGGGAAAGTTACCGTTTCCCGGAGGAGTGGACCGATGAAGAGGCCCGTATGGTGCTGGGAATTCGTTATGAGCTGACCCTGCGGGACTGCGTAAACCTGCCGAACTATATTTTCATTGAAGATGCTACGGACGAAGAACGAGCCGCCATTTTGGAACTGAATGTTCCCGGCCTGAATGTGGAAGCCTCCACTGTCCGGGAATACAACACCGAATTCGCTGCCCACATTTTAGGCTATGTAGGCCCCATGAGCCCGGAGCAGTGGGAGCATTATGAAACTCTCGGCTACTCTTTGGATGCGCAAGTGGGTCAAAGCGGCTTTGAATTGGCCTTTGAAGAATACTTGGCCGGTAAGGATGGCATCCGTGTCGATACCATGATGCCGGACGGCACTCTGGTCAGATCGGAATATAAGCAGGAACCGGTGGCTGGTAAAAATGTGGAGGTCACCATTGATATCGGTCTGCAGCAGATCGCGGAAGAAGAGCTTGCTAAGACCATCACCAAGCTCCGGGATGACCCCAACCCCGAGGCAAAGGGTAAGGATGTGGAAGGCGGCGCCGTTGTGGTCATGGATCCCAACACCGGCCATGTTCTGGCCTGCGCCAGCTATCCTACCTACGACCTTGCCTCTCTCCGGGAAAACTACGATGCGCTGATGGAAGATCCGCTGAAGCCGTTGTACAACCGGGCGATTTCCGCGGCTTATCCTCCCGGATCCACCTTCAAGATGACAATGGTCATCGCGGCTATCCGGGCAAAGGTCATTAATATGGATTCCGAGATTCAGGACTTGGGTGAATTCCTCAAATACTGGCAAAGCGCCGGTTTTAAAGCCTCCTGCCTGGCTTTTACCTCTACCGGCGGTACCCACGGCTACATCAACGCGAGACAAGCCCTGTGCGTATCCTGCAACTATTTCTTCTATGAACTGGCGGATATGAAAGACTTCGATTGGTCCGATATGGACGCAGCCGCCAAAGATTTGGGCCTGGGTGAATACACCGGCATCGAGCTGCCGGAAACCAAAGGCCGCCGTGCCAATCCCGAAACCAAAAGGCTGCTTTACGGAGATGACCAGAAAGGCTGGGTCAGCGCTGACGATATCTTATCCGCTATCGGCCAGTCCGACCACAAATACACCCCCATGCAGCTTTGCGTATATGCTTCCACCCTGGCTACCGGCGGTACCCGCTACAAGGCTACCTTCCTCAACCGTGTGGTATCTACCGACTACCGCAGTTTGATTTTGGAAAATACCCCCAAGATTGCCAATGTGATGGATATGCCCAACGATGCGTACCTTTCCTATCACGAGGGCATGCAGATGGTGGCGCACTATGCGGATAACAAGCTGAAGGGTACGGCCTTTAACCTGTTTGACAACTATCCCATCCGGGTCTGCGCCAAAACCGGTACTGCCCAGACCGGTATCCGCAACCAGGACGATAACGGCGCATTCGTGTGCTACGCGCCTGCGGAGAAGCCCGAGATCGCTATTGCTGTATACGGCGAAAAGGCCGGCAGCGGCAGCGCTATGGGCGCGGTGGCGAAGGGTATTCTGGATAACTATTTTGACATCGGCGATGCCGGTGAGATCACCACTTACGAAAATACCATGAGTTAATCTTTTTAGGAGCGTGACGGTATGGAGCTTTTTGAGAAGATCACCCAAATGGCTGACGGTTTGCTGCCGGAAATGGTGACTGTCCGCCGGGATCTGCACAAGCATGCGGAATCCGGCTGGTTTGAAATGCGCACATCTTCCATCATTGCCCGGAAGCTGACAGAGCTCGGTTACCGGGTGCTGGTTGGCGAGGATGTTTGTGACCGGGATACCCGGATGGGCGTTGCTGACGAGGCTGTTCTGGAAGCCCAATATGCCCGGGCTGTGGCCCAAGGCGCTGACCCGGAATTTGTTCCCTTCACAAAAGGCGGCATGACCGGTGTCATCGGCATTTTGGAATGCGGCGATGGCCCTACCGTTGCCATGCGCTTCGATATCGATGCGCTGGGAGTCTTTGAGGCTTCCGACGAAGACCACCGTCCCTACCGGGAAGGGTTTGCTTCCATCAACAAAGGTTTTATGCACGCCTGCGGCCATGACGGCCATGCTTCCATCGGCCTGGGTGTGGCAAAGATTTTGATGGAAATCAGGGAATCTCTCCACGGTACGGTAAAGCTGATCTTCCAGCCTGCGGAAGAGGGTGTTCGGGGCGCCAAATCCATCGTGGAAAAAGGCCACCTGGACGATGTGGATTTTGTCATCGGCAACCATATTTCCAACCGCAGCGCCAAAGCGGGAGATGCCGATCTGATCCCCGGCATTTACAGCTCTCTGGCTACCACCAAGCTGGATGTGGTCTATCAGGGCAAAGCATCCCATGCAGGCGCGGCACCCCATTTGGGCAACAATGCCCTGCTGGCAGCCGCTTCTGCTGTGGTGAATCTGAACGCGATCCCCCGGCATGGCGAAGGTGCCAGCCGGATCAATGTGGGTACCCTCCATGCCGGCAGCGGCAGAAATGTCATTGCTGACGAGGCGAAAATGGAACTGGAAATCCGTGGCGCTACCACCGAGATCAACGAATACATGACCCGTTACGCAACCCGGATCCTGGAAAATGCCGCGGATATGTTTGGCTGCAGCTGCGATATCAAGCTGATGGGCGCAGCAGAGGCCATGTGCAGCGACAAAGTCCTGGCAGACCGGGTAGCTGCCGTGGCAAAGCAGGTTTCTTTGAAACCCGTAGAGATCACCACAAACGGCGGCAGCGAGGACTATTCCTACATGATGAACCGGGTCCAGCAGCATGGCGGGCAGGCGGTCTTCTTCCGCAGCCTGACCGCGGTTTCCGGCACTTCCCACGGCCGGTACTATGATTTTGACGAATCCGTGATGCTCACGGCTGTCAAAATTTTCTGCTGCACCGCGGCGGATATTATGAAATAATCGCGCTTTTATTTTGAAACCGGCACACAATTCCGTGTGCCGGTTTTTAATTTTCAATAATTTATTATTGACATTCGATAATTTATGTGGTAATCTTTTCCTACAAGGAGGGATAATTATGAATGCTAAGCTTTCCGCGAAGTTTACCCTATGGTGCAGCCGGATCGTTGCGCTGGCTGTGCTCGTGTTGATTTTTGTATTTCCAAGGCTTTTGGATTGGTACCAGGGTTTTCGTCCTTTGGGTCTGCACGGCGCTGCTGCTGTGTTCTTTGGCTTTTATTTGTGTGTGCCGGTGGTGCTGTATGC
>JAZNLC010000195.1:0-9152 GCA_045578895.1 Faecousia sp.
GTTGGGGCCCCTTCCCCTTTAAGCCGCGGAAGCGGAGACCCCTCCAAGCGCGAACGCCCCTCAGCCCGGTTGTGCAGCAACCGGGCTGAGGGGCGGACGTGCAGCGTTGACAAAGCCCGCCGTTATCAACTATAATTTCCACACACACAGAAACGGAGGGAACCCCTATGAAACGGCTTGCAGCAACCATCCTGTGCCTTGTGCTCCTTGCTTCGGCTTCCCTTTCTTTTGCTGCCGAATACAAATTTACCGTACGCAACGGCGACCGCAGCGAGAAACGCATCTGCATTACGGTGGACGACTGCATCAACACCGAAATGATGCAGGCCATTTTCGAACTGGGGCAGGAGCTGGAGATCCCCATGACGTTCTTTATCCTTGGCAGCGGCATACAGGACAAGGATCAGGCGCTGTGGCAGCGCATCGCCCAGTCGGATTGCGAACTGGGCAACCACACCTACGGCCATGCCAGCCTGCCCAGAAAGGAGCAGGAATACATCGTCCGCACCCTGAACCGCACCCAGCGCAGGCTGGATCAGGTGCTGGGGTTCCACTACCCCATGCAGGTGATGCGTCCCCCCTACGGCAAGGTGCGCATCGGTGACGGCAGCAACATTCATGTGGTGCGCTCCGTACAGGCCGCGGGCTACGATCACCTGATCCTGTGGGATGTGGACGAGACCGATGTGGAAAAATGCTACAAGGATGTCCAAAACGGCTCTATCCTGCTCTTTCATACCAATCCGCTGGATTATTCCACCCTGCAGCAGCTTCTGCCCATGCTGAAGGCCGACGGCTACGAGTTTGTGACCATCAGCCAGCTGCTGGGCAAGGATCCGGTGGCGATCCGCGAATTTACGCCGGAGGAAGCACAGGAGATGGCTGCCTATAACGATGCCACCGACGAGGAGCCGGAGGAGCTTCCCGAAGACCTTTACAATGAATGACCAATAAGCCACATCCCCCTGCACGGTTCCCAAGAACGCGCAGGGGGATGCTTTTATTCTGTTACATACGCCGCCACGGCAGGGAAGATAGCCCGGTAGCCTTCGGGCCTGATGTGCATGCCCTCGATGGTGTATTCCGCCTTCAATCGCCCCTGCCCATCCTTCAGGGGATCGTTCACATCAATATAGGTGTGTCCCCGTCGCTGTGCCAACAGGCGCACCTGCTCGTTGGCGGCGGCGATCTTTTCGTTGGTGCGCACCAGCAGGCCGGGCTTCATGTGCTCGGCAGCGGCATCATAATTGATGGGGTAATAAGCCATCAGATAGATGCGCACATCCGGCAATGCCGCCTCGATCTTTGCAAGGATTTGTTCGTAGTTGGCGATCATTTCGCCAATGGTGCGGGAAGGGTCGCTCAGGTCGTTGGTGCCGATGTTGATAAACACCTTGCTGGGCGCAAGATCGGTCACGCACAGATCCACAATGGGCAGCAGATCCTCGGTACGGTAGCCGCCAACGCCACGGTTGTACAGCTTGGGCGCGCCCTCCCCCAGCTCGCCTGCCCACTCCTCCACGGGGAACATCTCCATCAGGGACGAACCGGCAAACACCACCTGACCCTTCTGCGCCAGACGGTTTTTCTCCCGGAAGCCCTCCACCATCTTCTCTTTTTCCAACCGCCATGCTTCCTTTGCCATACTGCAGCCTCCTCTGTTCTATGTCTGTACGCACCGCTTTACAGAGAGGATAGCACAACTTGGCCGTCTCAACAAGCCGAATGTGTGTATAGACTTGCAAAAACCGCCAAAGAGATGCTAAACTGTTGGAAACATACAAAATGATTGAATTACACGAAAGGGGATCGCCGTTATGACCGAGTATGCCTTTTATTGGGTTTCCCTTCCCCTGTTCATCTTTCTGTGCGTGCCGCTGGTGATCATTCTCTTTACTGTTTTGCGGCGCACGCTGCATGAGTCCTTCCACCGGGAGGATGTGCTGCCCGTATGCCTGCTGCTGATGGCAAACCTGATAACCAACCGTTTGATCGCAGCCGTTGCAACCGGGCTGAACATCGTATCCTCCCTGCTGTTTTTCTGGATCATTATCCGTTTTATTTACCGCAGGCGGGGGATGGACTGCTTTCTGTGCATGATGCGCATCGTGGTGATCCTCTGCCTGATGGAAGCCATGTGCATGCTGCTGTTCTATCTGCTGTCCCTGCTGGGGTTTGACCAGACCCGGCTGATGGTGACCACCCTCCGTGATTTCTGCCAGCCGGAGACGCTTCTCCACTTCTCGCTGCTCAACACCCTCAGCGCGCTGGCTGTGTACCTGCTGGTGGTGCTGTGGCAGACCTTCTTTGAGAAAAGCAGCCTTCGCTACAGCCATGTGCCCGGCCGCTTCTGGCTGTATGTGCGCATTCTGGGCAGGATCCTTCTGCTGCTGTTTGCCGGGCTGGGCATGCTGACCATGCCCTTTACCCTCTTTGGCGACCAGTCCCTGATCCGCTACCTGATCGAAAACAAAGAGCAGTATGTAGCGCTTACCATCTGCTGCGCGGTGCTGATGTTCATTGTTCTGTCGTATCTGGTGCAGGATCTGCGCTACATTATGCAGCTGGATACCATCGACCGGATGAAGAAGATGCAGACCATCTCGGCAGAGCACCTGCAGAGCCTGCGCCAGTTCCGCCACAATATGGCCAACATGCTCTACGGCATGCAGGGCTACATCATCTCGGGCGACAGGGAAAAGCTGGCGGCCTACTATGCCGAGATGTGCGCCAACTGCGCGCTGGTAAACAACGACAACATCGCCTCGCTGGAGCAGATCCCCAGCCCGGCTGTACGCACCCTTCTGCTCAACCACATCAACAACGCCCGCCGGCTGGATCTGCCCCTGAACATCTGCGTACAGGATGATCTGACCATTCCCCGGGCGCTGAGCGAGCCCGATCTGTGCCAGATGCTGGGCGTACTGCTGGACAACGCCATCGAAGCGGCAAACGAAGCCGAGGAGCGTAATGTTGCACTGGAGATGCGCAACATCGACGGCGGGCTGGAGGTGATCGTGCGCAACAGCTATGCCGGGCAGGTACAGCCCCAGCTGCTCACCCACGGCGGCAACAGCACCAAGGAGGGGCACAGCGGGCAGGGCCTTGCCAGCTGCTATCGCATTCTTGCCCGCAAACGGAACGCACACCTCAATTTCTGGGTAACCGGGCAGCATGTGCAGGCCCAGCTGCTTTTGAACCGGTAACCCCGCCAAACCAACATCCATAAGGGAGGCTCAACGCCATGCTGCGACTGATCCTTTGCGACGATAATCCCCGCCACAACCAGATCATGACCCATCACCTGCAGGAGATCCTGCCGCGGCTGCCCATGCCGGCAGAGATCGCCCTTGCCACCACCGACCCCCGGGAGGTGGTGGCCTATGCCGAGCAGAACGACGGCGATGCCGTGTACCTGCTGGATCTGGAGCTGGACAACGGGCTGAGTGGTCTGGATGTGTGCCGCAGCCTGCACCGGCTGCACCCCACCGCCGATGTGATCTATGTATCCGCCTATGCGGAGTATGCCATGGAGTGCTTCCAATCCCACGCATTCGACTTTATCCTCAAACCCTATACGCCTCAGCGGCTGGAAAATGCCCTGCGGGATGCCATTCTGCACATCCAGCGCAGCCGGATCATTTACCCGCTGCATGCAACGGCGGGCTCCATCACCCGGGTGCTGGATCAGAAGGAGATTGTATGGCTGAGGATAGACCGGGAGTATGTAACCGCCATCATGACCGCCGGTGAATTCACCTGGCGGGAAAGCCTGACCAAGCTGATGCCCCGGCTGAACCCGGAGTGGTTTATCCGCATCCACAAAAGCTGTGCCATCAACCGGCTTTACATTCAGAATCTGAATGCCAGAAGCCGGGAGGTGACCATGAAGGACGGCTCTGTGCTTACCATTTCCCGCAGGCTGATCCGGGAGGTGAGCGGCAACGCGGAAGATACTGCCGCACCCGAAAGCTGAAACCCGGCGCACCTTTCTACCAACGGCTCCGTTCCTGCTACGAGCGACTTGCAACAAATGACACGCCGCTTTACAATAATGTTGCATCGCTGTACAGGCACCTGCTGCCCTGCATATCATGAACATCAAACATTCATAACAGCGATGCTCTTTTTCTGCCCGTATGCCTGCCGCATTTCTGCCGGCAGGCTTTTTTGTTCCGAACCGGCAATTTCCCCGCCCACCCGGCAGGACAAAACGCCGGCATGGCGAATTGTGTACAGCAAACCTGCTGCGGCATTCCTGCCCCAGAGAAAAGCGAGGAAACATCATATGCGCATTTTTGAAGGATACCAGAAGGGCATCAACCTTGGCGGCTGGCTGAGCCAGCTGGTGGGCAACGACGATGCCCACTTCAACGGCTTCATTACCGAGGGCGACATTGCCCGCATCGCCGCTTTCGGCTGCGACCATGTACGCCTGCCTGTGGACTGCGACACCGTCTTTGCCGACGAGGGCAACACCGTCCTGCCCCGCATGGAATACATCGACAAATGCATCGACTGGTGCGGCAAACACGGGCTGAATCTGATCATCGACCTGCACAAGACTTTCGGCTACATGTTTTCCACCATCGACCGGGATTACGGCTCCACCTTCTTCCACGATGAAAAGCTGCAGGCCGCCTTCCTGCGCATCTGGACGGTGTTTGCCCAGCGGTACGGCAAGTATGCCGACCGGGTGGCCTTCGAGCTGCTTAACGAGGTGGATCTGCCCGATGTGGTGGACGAATGGAACGGCATCGTAAGGAAGGCCATCCAGACCATCCGCCCCATTGCGCCGGATACCTGGATCCTGATCGGCGGCGTGCGCTACAACGCCGTTACCAGCGTGCCCACTCTGGATATGCCCTACGATAACAAGATTGTCTACAACTTCCACTGCTACGAGCCGCTGGTGTTTACCCACCAGTCCGCTCCGTGGGACAAATATATGCGCAATGCATTCCATATCGCCTATCCCCTGCCCGTGGGCGAATATACCAAGGCAGCTGTGGAACTGGGCATGTGGCAGGCCAGCGATGCCAAACCCGGCGATGATGAGCTGATCGGCCCGGAATACTTTGAAAAAATGTTCATGCCCGCCATCCGGACCGCAGAGGAGCGCAACGTGCCCCTGTACTGCGGTGAATACGGCGTGATCGACCGCGCCCCCGCCCCCGATAGCCTGCGCTGGCTTCAGGACATCAACGCTGCGTTTGCCAAGCACGGCATCGGCCGCGCCCTCTGGACCTATAAGGTGCACTCCTTCGGCCTGACAGATACCCATTACGACAGCATCCGGGAGGAAATGATCAAGGTGCTGTAATGGGGAGGGAAGATCAATGATACTTTTTGCACTCCGTGTTTGGCGGAGCGCATCTTTTTTGGGTATTTGGACGGTCGCCATGGGGCGGCGAAAAGGGTTGTTATTTGGCTTTCGAGCATTGAACTTATCCTTTATCGAAATATTTTTATCGTAAAACGATAAAAAGTTGTTGACAAACGTTATGGATGGGAGTATCATTCCAACTGTCGAAGCGCAAGACACTTCTGCCGGGGTTGGCCACCCGGCAGAAAGGCCGCAGGCGACTGCGGTTTTCCCGAAAGACAACGTACACTGCGGGCAAAGCCCGTTACCCGGACATAATCGATGGAGGAATACATACCATGAACCGACTGAAGAATTCCAAGCTGCTGAAATTCGGCAAGCTCGCCACCCGCATCGTTGAGATCTTCTGCTGGCTGGGGGTCGCCCTTACCCTGATCTGTGCTGTTGCCTGTATGGTAAACGGCGACTGGACTGCCGAGCATATGCTTACCGGTGAACCCATCCGTTTCAACGACCTTACCATTGCCGATTCTGCCGAAACCTTCGGCACCGTTCTGCCGGTGGTGATCGCCGCGCTGCTGGGCGGCTGCATCTCTCTTGCGCTGACGGCCATCATGTTCCACACCATGCACAGAGTGCTGGCCTCCGCCCAGACCGGTTCCCCCTTCCAGAGCGCCAACGTGCGGCGCATCGAGCGCATCGGCTGGCTGGCCATCATCTCTCCCATCGTGGGTTGGGCGCTTACACTGCTGTGCAAATTCATTCTGGGCGATACCATGGTGGAACCTTCTTTGGACATCACCGGACTGGCGATGGGGCTGATGGTGCTGATCCTGAGCCGGTTCTTCGCCTACGGTGTTTCCCTGCAGAACGACGTGGATGGCTTGGTGTAAGGAGGAGACGGGATGGGCAAGATCATTCTGCATCTGGACCGGATGATGGTAGAGCGGAAAATGTCGCTGAACGAGCTTTCCGAAAAGGTGGGCGTGAGCAACGTGAACCTTTCCAAGCTGAAAAACAACAAGGTGACCGCCATCCGCTTTTCCACGCTGGAGGCCATCTGCGACGCGCTGCACTGCCAGCCCGGCGATCTGATGGAGTACAGGAAGGATGAACAGGACTGAGGGTTTGCCCGGGTGCACAGGCAGCCGGGAGACCCCTTCCCTTTCGCAAAGGAGAAACATTCGATGGAATTTCTGTTTGAACTGCTTTTGGAACTGGCTGCCGAGGGTACGGTGGAGCTGAGCAAGAGCCGCAAGGTGCCCAAGCCCATCCGCTGGCTGCTGATCGGCATCATCGCACTGTTTGGCGCTGCTGTGATCGGCGTGATGCTGTTTGCCAGCATCACTGCTCTGCGGGACAATGTGCTCTTTGGCATCCTGCTGCTGGCGATCACACTGTTTGTGCTGGTGATGGGTGTGATCAAGTTCCGGGATACCTATCTGAAAAAGAAAGCCCAATAAAAGCGTGGAACCCGACCGGAATGCAAGGGCATATGAAAAAGCAAGCCTCCCCGGTGGGAGAACTGTTAAGGAACAATTTATTCTGCAACGAACAAAGGAGCATCCGGTGCATGAAGCGCCTCCTGTCAAGTAGACAGTAGAAAAAACAAAACAATCGGTAGGGAATTCCCATCCTGCTGCGCAACAGGATGGGAATTTCATTATGCCGCAAAAAGCCACTCCAAAAACCGAAACCATGCACAAAAAGATAAAAAGGTATCAAGAAAAGGCTGATAGGCAGAACGCCAGCCGACCTTACAGAAGCAGAGACAAAGGGGCGAGATGATCGCCCCTACCAATAATTTATCAATACTATATTCGGTTATTTCTTATACGTAACCTTCATCCCTTTCATATTACCTGCCAGCTTTCCAATCCAATAGAACAAATGCCCGATAGGCTTTTTATAAAAAGCCACTTCAATTCCCGGTGCATAAACCAAACCCTTACGACATTCATCAGTCCAGTATACACCATCTTCTGTCTCATAGTCTGTTCCCGGTACATACGCTAAAGACATCCCACGAAATAAATTGTATGGTATTAACAATTTCGTCTTAGGATTATATAATTTTCTTGATTCCACATCCTTATAAAACTTTTGAACCACCTTTCTCAAAGAACTCAAAGTCTTGTTGTTTGGTACATATGCATTCCAACTAAAAGATGCCCTAGAGAACGTATAGCAACGATTAAATCCAATTCCCAGCAGTGTTCCTTTAACACTTTTAGCAGCCGCATGTCCACCAACCCCACCTGTAGTAGTAATAACCAACGCCTTACTTTTGAAAAAGTGTGGTCTATGAAGCATAAAGCAAAAATGGTCAAATAGATTTTTTAATAATGCAGTTTCTCGCATATTATATGTGGTAGTGGCAATTATAATGCCATCTGCCGTTTCAATTTTTTCTATTATCTTACCAATAACATTATAATGTGGACACTTTTCATATCCTACTCGAAAACAGTTACTACATCCGATACAAAATGGCAAACCTTCTTCAATTAAATGCACTTCGTCAAATTCAATCTCTTTTTGGCTCTCAACTAAACAGTTTTTTGCCTGTTCTACTAACTTCCACGTATTTCCTCTGTGTGCACTTCCATTTATAATTAAAATTTTCACATTCTTCCCTCCAAACGACCTTGTACTCCAACAAAAAGCAATTCTACAAGTATATCAATATATCTATCTCGCTCTGACTTTATGGTAAGGTCATACCCCAGAATCTCCTTGGACGAACTGCCTGACAAAAAGGCAACTTGCATAGTTGATGTAAGCATAAACGCCAGTAATCTTTTATTCTCTTCTCCAATATCATTTCGAATAGCCATAGATAATCCCTTTTGCGTATATACGGAATTACTTTTTGCCTGATAATTTTGCATATCCCCAAGAATGGAAATACTTGAAATTGCATAATTATCAAAAAGAAAATCGTACACCTGCTTTGCCCAATCTGCCAGTCGCTCCTTATCAGCCAAACCATCCCTCTCATTATAATTCTTTTTATCCGGTGAAAAACACATTACCACATTATTGATAATTCTCTGAACACAAATGGTAATTAGATTTTCTTTACTTCCAAAGTGATAATTAATAAGACCTAATCCCACCTCTGCACGTTCTGCAATTTTGCGTGAAGTTATTTTAGTAACATTTCCGTTATTTTCTCGAATCAATTCCGTGGTAACGTCAATGATTACTTCCTTTACATTTCTTATCTCTTGCATTTATTCCCTCCCTGAACATTGTTCAAATCGATTGTACTGAACATTGTTCAAAAAGTCAACACTATAGTTATATACAATATCTCTCTTAATATCCCTTTATATCGTTATGCTTAGAGCTAAATATCAAAGTCTTTGTCATCCCTACATTGTTGCAAAAAAGCCACTATAGATTCGTTCATCTACAATGGCTTTTCTGTCAAAATAAATATTAATTTATGAAATCACCAAACTTCCAAACTATCAATAGCATCCACCCACGCCTGAATTTCACCATCTAACGCAAGCCTAGCATATTCTAGTGGCTCATCTATCGCCAACGCATTAAGCGAATTTTGCGAGCAAGGAGTAGTTCTTAATCCATCCTCTGCCTTATTACAATCAATTCGCAATATATAATTCTCAAATGTGGTTATATCAATACTGTTTGCCTGTGGGTTATACTCCGCATATATCAATCTCATCTTATCATTCCTTTCCTATAAATGTGTTATAAGCATCTCATCCAGTTCCAACTGCCATTTTTACAATTTGTTATAAGTTGTTACCAAATTTTCTTTCCCTTGTTTTTTCCCTTATCAGCGGTCAAAAAA
>JAZNLC010000196.1:0-1995 GCA_045578895.1 Faecousia sp.
ACCAACCCCATCGCCACCGGCGTATTGCGGGTGGGCCTGACGCTGGTGGTGCTCATCGGCGCGTACCGGGTCCATGCGGGAACCATGGACAGCGGCGTTATCGTGGCATTTTTGCAGTACTTCGTGATGATCCTCAATGCCATGCTGGCGGTGACGAGAATCTTCGTTATGACCTCCAAGGGCGAAGCCAGCGCGAAGCGTGTGGCGGATGTGTTGGAGATGGAGGAGGCGCTGCTGGTGGAAGACCCCTCATCCGTCTGCCCTGCGGGCAGCCACCTTCCCCCCAGGGGGAAGGCTTTGGGCCATATCGAATTTGAAAATGTGAGCTTTTCTTACACGGGAATCGGCAAGAACCTGGATAACATCAGCTTTACATTGCAGCGGGGGCAGACTTTGGGTATTCTCGGCCCTACGGGTTCGGGCAAGTCTACCATTATCAACCTGCTTTTGCGGCTGTATGATACGGACGAGGGCTGTGTAAAGATCGACGGTCAGGATATCCGCACTATCCCCTATGAGATTTTGAGAAAGAAGTTCGGCGTGGTGTTCCAAAACGACTTCGTCACCGAAGGCACCATCGGACATAATATCAACTTTTTCCGGGAACTACATGACAGCGATCTGGTGGCTGCGGCAAAGGCTGCCCAGGCGGAATTCATTGAGACCAAGGAAGGCAGGATGGACGCGGAGGTCCATGTGCGGGGCAACAACCTTTCCGGCGGTCAGAAGCAGCGGCTGCTGATCGCAAGAGCGCTGGCGGCGGATCCGGAAATTCTGATCCTGGACGATGCTTCTTCGGCCCTGGACTATGCTACGGACGCGGCTTTGCGCAGAGCTTTAAAAGAAAACTACGATCACACCACTACGGTGCTGATCGCCCAGCGCATCAGCTCCGTGCGCCATGCGGATCTTATTATTTATCTGGAAGACGGCAAGGTTTTGGGCATGGGTGACCATGAGACCATGATGGCCACCTGCGAAGAGTACCGCTATTTGGCCCACACACAGATGGGAAGGGAGGCGCTGTGATATGGCAAATCCCAATATGATCGGCGGCGGGCGCTACACCCGGGCCGAGGTCAGCGGCGACAAGCGCCGCTTTGAAGCCAAAAAGATCGATGTCAAGGCGCTGCTGAAGCGGCTTTGGTTGTATTTGGGCAGAAACCGGGCGCTGGTGATCCTGGCCATGGTGCTCAGCACCGCCTCCAGCGTGTTGTCGCTGTACGGCCCGAAGCTTTCCGGTCAGGCCATCAACGCCATCGAGCTGGGCAAGGGCAAGGTGGATTTTGAAACCGTGTGGCGCTGCTGCATACTGATGGCGGTGTGCTATCTGGCGGCATGCGTTCTGAGCTATGTGCTGCATCTGACGGTGCTGCGGCTGTCGAGAAATGTGGCAAAGCAGATGCGCAAGGATGTGTTCGACAATCTGGCGGCGCTGCCGGTGAGCTATTTCGACCGGTATCAGACCGGCGACATTATTTCCACCATTACCTACGACATCGACACGGTGAATCAATCGCTGTCGACCGATCTGCTGCAGATTCTGCAGACGGTGGTGACGGTGACGGTGTCGCTCGTGATGATGCTCTCCATCGCCCCCCAGCTTTTGGTGATTTTCGTATTTACCGTGCCGCTGACGGTGGTGTTTACCAAGTGGCTGACGGGCCTTGTGCGGCCGCTGTTCCGCAAGCGCAGCGCCAAACTGGGTCAGCTCAACGGCTTCGTGGAGGAAATGCTGCAGGGACAGAAGACCGTCAAGGCCTACGGCAGAGAGGCGGCGGTGCTGGAACAGTTTGACGAAAAGAATCATGCCGCGGTGGAAGCCTACACCAAAGCCGAGGCCAACGGCACCATCACCGGCCCCAGCGTCAACTGCATCAATAACATTTCCCTGGCGCTGGTGTGCATGTTCGGCAGCGTGCTGTATCTCAAGGGCAGCATCGGTTTGGGTGACCTGAGCAGCTTCGTTCAGTATTCCCGGCGGTTCAGCGGCCC
>JAZNLC010000197.1:0-4441 GCA_045578895.1 Faecousia sp.
GGCCTCCATTAAGCTGGAAGGCCGTATGAAGCGGCCGGAGTATGTGGCCACGGTCACAAGCGTCTACCGCAAGGCTTTGGATACCGGCAAGGTTACTCGCCCCATGGTGGATTCTCTGCTGACCGCCTTTAACCGCCAGGGCTTTACCGACGGTTACTATACCGGCAATATCGGAAAAGCCATGTTCGGCATCCGGGAAGATATCAAAGAAGATCCCTCCTGGCTGAAGGAAGCACGGCAGACTTATGAAGCCACAGAAGCTTCTTTGGTTCCCATCCGCTTCAGCGCCAGCGTTACCCGGGAAGAAAGCCTGCTTACAGTTACCGACCCGGAGGGCAGAGTCTGCAGCGTCCGGGGCCAGGGCGGTGAGCTTGCCCGCACCCAGCCCTTGACCGCGGAGGCTCTTGCACAGCGCCTGCAAAAGACCGGCGGTACCCCTTACACCTGTGTGGATGCTTCCGTATACATTGAGCCGGGCCTGGTGCTTTCCGCCGCGGCCATCAACGGCCTGCGCCGGGATGTACTGAATCAATTGACCGCCCTGCGGGCCCGTCGTGATCCCGTGCGGCTGGGGAAACCCGGAAAACTGCCCCACTTCTCCGGCAGCCGCAACCGTCCGGAGCTGACCGTGCAGGTCACAACCCGGGATCAGGTCACCGGCCGCTTACTGAAAATGGATCCTTCTGTGCTGTATGTGCCGGTGCATTTGCTGGCGGAAGATCCCGAATGGTGCGCCATGCTCTGCAGCAAAGTCCATGTGGCTGCCGTGCTTCCCAGGATCGTCCACGACGGAGAGCTTTCCAAGCTGAAGCAGACATTGTTCTCTCTAAAGAATTTGGGTGTCCGGGATGCATTGGTCAGCAACTTGGGTCATCTGATCCCGGTGCGGGAATGCGGTATGCGTGCCCGGGGTGATTTCGGCCTGAACCTATACAATTCCTGGGCCATGAACGCTGCCCGGGACCTGGAACTGCGCTCCGCTACACTGAGTTTTGAAATGACCTTGCCCCAGATCCGGGATGTGAGCAAAGCCGTGCCCAGCGAACTGCTGGTATACGGCAGACTGCCTCTGATGGTTACGGAAAACTGCCTGATTCAGGGCAGAACCGGCAGCTGCACCTGCCACCTGAATCCCACCAAGTTGGTGGATAAGACCGGTGCCGAGTTCCCGGTGATCAAGGACGGTGCTTCCTGCCGCAGTGTGCTGCTTAACGGCAAAAAGCTGTACCTGCTGGACCGCAAGAATGACCTGGAGCATTTGGGCCTTTGGGCTGTCCGGCTGTATTTTACCACCGAAAACCCCAGGGAAGTAGACCATGTGCTTTCCTGCTGCGCCAATCCGGCACCTTTCGATCCCGGTGCCAACACCAGAGGACTGTATTTAAGAGGTGTCGAATAACTTATGGAACTGATTTTAGCTTCCCAATCTCCTAGAAGAAAAGAATTGTTGGGCCTTTTCCATATTCCTTTTACCGTACGGGTAGCGGATATTGATGAAACCATGGATCCTGCCAAAGATCCCGCCCAGGAAGTCGCCCGGGTCAGCAAGGCAAAAGCACTGGCTGTTCCCCGGCAGGCGGAGGATGTAGTCATTGCCGCCGACACTATCGTGGTGCTGGAAGACCGTGTGCTGGGAAAACCGAAGGACGAAGCCCATGCCGAGCAGATGCTCTCCGCTCTTTCCGGCCGGGATCACCAGGTAATGACCGGCGTTACCGTGCTGAAGGGAGATTCCGCCCTGACCCACACAGAGATTACCGACATTCATTTCCGCCCCCTGTCCCAAACGGAGATTCGCCGCTATGTTGCCACCGGCGAGTCTATGGACAAGGCCGGTGCCTACGGAATCCAGGGAGGTGCCGCGCTCTTTGCTGAAAAGATGCAGGGGGATTATTACAATGTGATGGGGCTTCCCGTATGCCGGCTGTTTCAAATGCTGCAAACACTGGCCCCGGAGATTATGGAGGACACGCAATGAGACGCATTTTATCCACCCGGGTCCGGGTCATTTTGGTTGTGGCGGTGCTGCTGGCAGCGCTGCTGGCGGTGATCAGCAACCTGACCGGCCTCAATATCGGTCAGGCTCAGATGCAGAACCTGCTGACTCCGCTGCGTACCGGTGCAAGCAAGCTGCGTGACCAGGCAGAGCGGGTCTACAGTTATATTTTCAATTACGAAGCCCTGCTGGCGGAAAATATCGCCCTGAAGGAAAAAATCGCGCAGATGGAAGACGACGCCCGTGTGGCGGATGCCCTTGCCCGTGAGAATGACCGTCTGAAAGCCCTTTTGAATTTTAACACTACCCATGACGATTATGTAGAGGTAGAGGCCTATATTATTGCCTGGGGCTCCAACGATTGGACCAGCACCCTGACCATCAACCGGGGTGCCAATGCCGGTATTGAAGAAGGCATGTGTGCCATCACTGAAAACGGTGAAGTGGTGGGCCGTGTCATCGAAGTGGGCTCCAATTACGCTGTTGTTAGAACCATTCTGGACTCCTCCCTGGGTATCAGCGCTACCATCTCCTCTTCCGGCTATAACGGCATGGTTCAGGGTAACTATACCAGCGGTGACGAAAATCTGCTGCGTATGAATTACCTGCCTACCGACTCCGTTATCCGTAACAACGATATGGTGGTCACCTCCGGTTCGACCTCTTACCCCCGGGATCTGATCATCGGTTATGTTATCGACGCGGGCTTTGCCGACACCGGTGTTGCAAAGTACGCCCTTCTGCGGCCGGCTGCGGATATCGACACGCTGGAGCAGGTCTTTATACTGACAGCCTATAACGCAGGGTGATGACTATGGCAAAACGCAAATATGAATTTCGGCCGGATAAGGCTGATTCCGGTCTGTGGAACAAGCTGTATCTCACGCCTACGCAGCGGTTGAGCATCCTTCGCTGGTTTCTTTACGGCTTGATGCTTCTGATCCTTTCCGTTATACAGGATGTGATCTTGTGTAAAGTGAGCTTTTTTGGCGCTACCACCGACCTGATACCCTGCGCCATTATCCTTATCTGCGTGGAGCTGGGTGCGGATCGAAGCGCGCTCTTTGCGTTGATTGCCGCGCTGCTGTATCAGTTTTCCGGCACTGCTCCCGGCTATTATGTGATCGGCCTGATCCCTGTGTTGGGTGTTTTGGCTGCCGCAGTACGGCAAAGCGTATTCCGCAAGACCGTCGGCTCTACTATGCTCTGTGCCTGTATCACCGTTGTCTTATATGAAATGGGTATTTTTGCCTTCGGCCTGCTGTTTCAGAATACCGCGCTGTTTCGCGCGGCCCGGTTTTTGACCACCGCCGGCCTGTCTCTGCTGTCGTATCCCATCTTGTATCCCGTGACCACCGCAATTGAGAAAATCGGAGAAAAAACATGGAAAAACTAACCCAATTCCGCGCTCATATCGTGTTGCTGTTTTTCTGCTGCATTTTGGGCCTGTTCGCCTTCCGGCTTTATGATAAACAGGTGTATGAGACCGGCGGTGTCATCGATAACTCCACCACCTATGTCACCTGGACCTATGTCAAGGCGGCCCGTGGCACGATCCATGACCGCAACGGTAATGTGCTGGTCAGCAACCGCGCCAGTTACAACCTGACCATCAACCACTATGTCCTGCGAAGCTCCGAGGGTCCCAACCAGTCTATCTATAATCTGGTGAAGCTCTGTCAGGAGCAGGGGATCGAGTACATTGACCATTTTCCCATTACCAAGGAAAAGCCCTACACCTATACCCTGGAGAACTATAACTCCGCTTGGCAGGACTACTTCCAGCTGTTCCTGCAAAACAGAGGCTCCATTGACTCGGATATTTCCGCGCCGCTGCTGATCGAAACCCTTCGCAGCAGCTATATGATCCCCGAAGAATGGACCGACGAAATCGCCCGGCAGGTGATCGGTGTGCGCTACGAGCTTTCGCTGCGCAACTACACCACGCTGCCGCTGTATGTGTTCCTCAGCGATGCCCCGGAAGAAGGCCGCGCAGCGATCCTGGAGCTGAACATCCCCGGCATGAATGTGGAGGCCACCACCGTCCGGGAATACTACACCACCCTGGCTGCCCACATTCTGGGCTACACCGGCCCGATGGATGCCAAGCAGTGGGAATATTATAAGGAGCTGGACGGCTACTCTATGGATGCCGAGGTAGGCCAAAGCGGCTTTGAGCTGGCCTTTGAGGAATATCTCCACGGCCAGGACGGCGCCCGTATCGACACCTTCACCCAGGACGGAACCCTGGTCAATTCCTACTATGACCCGGCGCCCATTAACGGCAAAAACGTGGAGGTAACCAAAAACCTGGAACTCCAGGCAGATGCGGAAGCAGCGCTGGAAAAGCAGGTCAACAAGCTGAAAAACGACCCGGATGTTAAGAAGGCAGGTCACGATGTTCAGGGTGCCAGCGTGGTGGCGATGGTTGTAAAGACCGGTCGG
>JAZNLC010000198.1:0-8244 GCA_045578895.1 Faecousia sp.
ACTGCCGGCACCTTTGATCATCGTCTATTCTTTTCATTTTCACAAGATCATCCACGACGGCTTTATGGATTGCGACGAAAACGAGGGCAAACTTTCCGCCATGGCCCAGGAAAACCTCACCGGTGTCCGCGTTGTTCGCGCTTTTGGCAGAGAGCGATCCGAAGTGGATAAGTTCAAAGCCCAAAACGATTATTATACTTCCCTTTGGGAGAAGATGGCCAAGGTCATGTCCCAATTTTGGAGTGTATCGGACATCTTTTCCGGCATTCAGGTGATGCTGGTCGTGGTTTTCGGTGCTGTTTTCTGTGTTCGCGGCAGCATTACCGAAGGTGAATACATTGCCTTCATCTCCTACAATGCCATGCTGGTTTGGCCCATCCGCCAGTTGGGCCGCATGATCTCTGAGATGAGTAAGGCGGGTGTTTCCATCGACCGTGTCTTTTATATCATGAACTCCCCCATTGAGCAGGATGACACCGATGCGGAAGATGCGCCTATGGACGGTGACATTGCCTTTGAGCATGTATCCTTCGCCTATGAAAATGCTCCGGAGTTGCTTCATGATGTTCACTTCACTATCGAAGCCGGCACCACTGTAGGTGTTCTCGGCGGCACGGGCAGCGGTAAATCCACTTTGGTGCATCTTCTTGACAAGCTCTACCTGCTGGAAGACGGCCAGGGCCGGATCACCATTGGCGGCAGGGACATTCGCAAGATCAAGACAGAGCATCTGCGCCGCAATATCGGCATCGTTTTGCAGGAGCCTTATCTGTTCTCCCGTACCATTGGAGAAAACATCGGCATCGCCTCCCCTGTTTTGGACATGGAAGCTGTGCGCGCAGCTGCAGCCGCCGCCGCATTGGACGAGACCATCACCTCCTTCTCTGCAGGTTACGACACCATGGTCGGTGAGCGGGGTGTAACACTCTCCGGCGGTCAGAAACAGCGGGCGGCCATCGCCCGGATGCTGACGCAGGATGTTCCCATTATGATCTTTGACGACTCTCTTTCCGCGGTAGATACACAAACCGACACAAAAATCCGTCAGGCGATTGCCAAACGCTTTGGAAAAGCCAGCGTAATTCTGATCTCCCACCGCATCACCACCCTTTCCGCCACGGACAAGATCATCGTATTAGATAGGGGCCGTGTTGTGGAAGAAGGCACCCACGAACAGCTGAAGCAAAGCGGCGGCATCTATCAAAAAATCTACGAAACCCAAAGCGGCAGCAAGGAGGTGACCGCATAATGGAAGCCAATAAAACAACACATCTCAAATTCTTTGGAATCGGCAGGATCCTGCCCTTTATGAAACCACTTAAAAATCAGATTTTCCTGATGGTTTTCTTTGGTCTGATGGGCAGTGTCACCGATATCGTCATCCCACTGTTCCAGAGATATGCTTTGGATCATTATGTAGGGCTGGGTGTATTTGATACCGTTGTTTGGTTCGTCATTGCGTATCTTTTGACAATTCTGGCCGCGTCAGTTTCCAATTATATCTCCTGCAAACTGGCAACCGTTATTGAAGTTCGCATCCACAGGGATCTGCGGCAGGCCGGCTTTGACCACCTGCAAACCCTCTCCTTCTCCTATTTCAACCAAAACAGTGTGGGCTATATCCACGCCCGGCTCATGAGTGATACTTCCCGTATCGGCACGCTGGTCTCCTGGACGATGGTCGATTGCGTGTGGCGCATCTCCTATCTGGTGGGTGCCATTGTGGTAATGGTTGCCATCAATGCCAAGCTGGCAGCCATGGTCCTCTCTATCGTGCCGCTGCTGGTAATTCTCTTTTCCATCTTCCAAAAGAAGCTGATCCATGTCAACCGGGAGGTTCGTGAGGTCAACTCCAAAATCAGCGGCAACTTCAACGAAGGAATCACCGGCGCAAAAACCATCAAATCCCTGGCTATTGAAGAAAAAATGGAGCAGCGGTTTCGGGAAGATACGCAAACCATGCGTTCCAAGAGTGTTCATGCTTCCCGGCTGCGGGGTCTGTTCGCCGGTACCATGAATATGGCTTCCAGCGTTGCCCTGGCTATTGTTCTTTGGAAAGGCGGCTATATTGCCGTGACCGAGATTGGCACCTTCTCCATCTTCATGTCTTACGCCCAGGGTATGATGGAACCGATCCGGTGGCTGGTGGATATTTTCTCCGATCTGATCACCACCCAGGTCAATATTGAACGGTTTACCAATTTGCTGGCAGTCAAGTCCGATGTTACCGACTCCCCGGAGGTTATTGAAAAATACGGCGACAGCTTTACTCCCAAAAAAGAAAACTGGGAGCCCATCAAGGGCGACATTGAGTTCCGGGATGTGACTTTCCAGTACCCTGATGGCGACGAGATCGTTTTGGAGAATTTCTCCTTAAAGATCCCCTTCGGCACCCATTTGGCCATTGTCGGTGAGACCGGAGCGGGAAAATCCACCCTGGTCAACCTGGTATGCCGCTTCTATGAACCCACCAAAGGCACGCTGTTGATCGACGGCCGTGATGCCCGGGAGCGTTCTCAGCTTTGGCTCCACTCAGCCATCGGTTATGTGCTGCAGACCCCTCACCTGTTCTCCGGCACCGTTCGGGAAAATCTGCTGATGGGCAATCCCAATGCCACGGAAGAAGAAATATGGAACGCGATCCACACTGTCAGTGCCGACGAGGTGATCGCCCATTTGGAGAACGGTTTGGATACCGATGTCGGTGAAGGCGGCGACCTGCTCTCCACCGGTGAAAAGCAGTTGATTTCCTTCGCCAGAGCGGTTTTGGCTGATCCCAGAATTCTAATTTTGGACGAAGCCACCGCATCCGTTGATACCATGACCGAGGCAAAGATCCAGGCGGCCATGGAATCTGTCACAGCCGGCAGAACCTCCTTGATGATCGCTCACCGGCTTTCCACCGTACGCAACGCTGACATTATTCTAGTGGTAAAAGACGGTAAGATCGTGGAACAAGGCACCCACAGCGAACTTTTGGCCCTGCGCGGTTACTACCATGAGCTTTATACCCGTCAGTATGAGGATGAAGCAACCGCCAATCTGCTTTCTTAATATAAATGATCATTTAGCGGTACAAAGCCTCCCTTGTCAAAGGGAGGGGGACCGCGTAAGCGGTGGAGGGATTCATCGCCCGTAGGGCGATATGCTGCTTTGCAGCATGGAATCCCCCAGTCTGCCCTTCGGGCAGCCAGCCCCCTTTCACAAGGGGGCCTTGGATAGTGCGATAAACGATCATTTGTGGCCGGTCAGGCGGAAATTCTTACGGTTGTCCGGCTCAATGACCACCAGGTGGTTTTTCGCCAGCTCCAATATGCGGCTGCCCATGGCCACATCCAGCTCCCCTAACTGCCGGGGGAGCAGCTCCGTGGAGATCACGGTGGGCAGACCGCTGAGATACCGGCAATTCAGCAGCTCAAACCCCAAAGAAATATCCGCCGGTGTGGGAATGCCGCCGCACTTGAACAGATCGTCGATGTACAGCACCCGGGCATTCTTGAATTCCTGCATCAGCGCTTGCTGCCGGTCATAATCCCCGGCCAGACCCTTCAGCTGCACGATATGCTCCCGCCAGGAGAAATACCGCACCTCATAGCCATCCCGCAGCAAAGCGTTGCACGCAGCGGCGCACAGATGGGTCTTACCGCTGCCGCTCTGACCGCAGAGGGCCAGCCAGCCCACAGGGTCGGCGGCATATTGGCGGCAATGCTCCAGCATCCGCTGCTGCCAGGGGTGCGTCACCTGAAAACTGTCAAAGGTCTTTTGCAGCAGACCCTTCATGCCGGAATGCTCTGCCTGGGCCATGGTGCGGCGAATGGAAATACAGCCGCAAGGGGCGGTGACCAGGCGGTTGTCACTGTCCACCCTGGCCACATATCCCCGGTTGCGGCACTTAGGGCAGTTATAGCCCTTCAGTTCGCCGGGGGCGGCATTTAAGCTGTCTGCCTTCATTTGTACAAGGGCCCTGGGATCAAAGGACATCTCCTGTATTCCATTCAGCCGATAATTCAGCGGTTCCATTGCGATACTCCTTTCTGTACCATCTTCTGACAGCGGCTTTCCAATCCTGCATAGGACTCTTGCCGATCATCCATCCGTTGGCATCATAGTAATCCATAAAACTGTCCACATTCATGGTGTAATTCATTTCCCTGCAGTATTGCTGCAGGACTTCTCTCGTGGGAGGAGAAAACAGCGGGCGCGAAACCGCGTTGTCAGTTGTATGTTGTAAGTTGTTAGTTGTATGTTGTACGTTGTAAGTTGTATGTTGGATATCATCCGATAAATTCGCTTCACGGAAATCATCGGCCGATGTCGGCCGATACATTTCGTTTAACCATTGTGGGTAAGGGGCGACCTCCGTCTTGTTTTTCTTACATTCCCTGGAATAAGCAGCATATTTCTTTTGCAGAATCACCCGTTCGTAACGGTCGGTATCCCGGTCCAGTCCGGGACGCAGAAAATCCCAGGCAACACCGCTCATGCCTTCCAGCTCCGGCTCGATCCCCAGCTCTCCGTAGTCCAGCATCGCTTCAAACAGCCTGCCTTTTTCTTCGTAGTTCAGCCGTTTCAGGCAGGGGCGAATATCAAAATAGAACATGATTCCCGGCTTTGCCATGGGGTATCCACTTCCTTTCTGTGTGTTTTGTCATTGATTTCCTCCTTTCGCTGTATTCTTACTGCCGCAGTCCTCCCTACACTGCGAATACGAACAAATGTACTATAACATACTTTCATAAAAAATGCAACTCCGGGGAATTTGTTCAGAAAGGACATGAAAACGCACGGCGAAGAGAGACTTCGCCGTGCGTTTCTTTGTAGAATCAACCCAAATCCGGGGTATCGGTAAACGTGATGACAGGCCTTTCAAAGCCGTCGGTTTCAAATACGATGATCTCATTTCTGCAGCGGGGAGGAAATCGTGCATGGCACCGGATAAGATCCGGTAGGGCTTGCCGTCCAGCAAAAACCGGTCGCCTTGGTAAGTAAAGGTCATAGTGTTACCTCCTGGAAGCATTTTTCCGGTATTGCAGGGGTGATACACCCAACTGCTTTTTAAAAGTTTTGCTGTAATAAGAACCGCTGGAAAAGCCAACCTTTTGGGCGATCTCTTCCATGGAAAGGTTGGTTTTCAGAAGAAAGTCCATGGACCGCCGCACCCGCGTCTCGTTGATGTAAGCGCCTACGGTGCAGTGATACCGGGCATGAAAGGCTTTGTACAGAACGCTTTTGGAGATGCTGGTGGCACGGGAAATGGACTGGATGGAAAGATCCGTTTCCAGGTTTTCCGCAATGAAGGAAACCGCTTTTTCCGTAATGCCCCCCGCAGGGGCGATCAGCAGGTTTTCCAGCAGAATGTACTTTACCAAAAGGGTGGCGATATTGGAGACGCTGCGGATCTTATCCTCATCGTAGAAGGGAATGTCGTGAAAGGCTTGCGCCGCCTGGGGGATATCCACACCCAGCTTTCCAATGTAGCTTTCCAGGGCGGCGAAATCCGTATCCGGCTTCATCCGGCCAAAGACGATGTAGCCGATGATCTCCTCGTTATATTGGATGGGAATGGCGGCATCCAACAGTCCCGCGTGGCACACATGCATGGAAAGACTGCCGCTTTTTTTGCAGGCCTCCAAAAGGGAAATGTCCGACTTGCGGCAGGCCTCTTTGCCGTCAGGGCAGCTTTGGATCAAACCGCAGTAGCAGTTGTTGTGGGAGCGGTAGCGGTCTACGGGAGAGAAGTCGGCCTTCAGCAGATCCATGTCGATGCCCGTGGCGTTGTAGAAATCCTGTAATGCCGCGGCGATTTTGTGCTTATCAAATGTGACCAAAGGGTCGCTCACTCCTTTCCCGCAGCGTATCGTTACTGCTGTAAATGATCGTTTAGCGGGCAGTGCCCGCAGACAATGCGTGCACGGTGCGGTGCTTGTCGTTACACCATTGGGCACCGCTCGGTATCGTTCCTGCGGCAATTATCGATAGAATTTTTAGGGAGTCCCCCTAAAAACCTATCGAAAATCACCGCAAAGACGATACCGGGCAAAGCAAGGCACTGACAACAAGCAGAAGACTTGGTGCGAATTGGGAGCGGCGGCTCGCCGCATAAACGATCATTAATTTACTTATTATTGTAAATCCCGCATAGGGAAAGTCAACTATCCAACTTGCACAATTTTTGTCACAAATTTTTTACAGCGGGAATATAGTGCAAAAAACGAGGAAGAAAAAGCCTTTTTCCCTGGCAGAAGGTTTGATACAATAAAGAAAAAACCGGGGGTGTATGCTTTGGAACATGATATCCTGCTTTTGGGCAAAAAGATCCTGTGGGACCGCTCAAAGGTAGTCCTTTCCTACCGGCCGGACGAACACTGGCAGGAAGTTTTTGATGCCAAGGGCGGTGACTGGTATTACGAGAACGGTTATCTCATCGGCAGTGAGCCGGAGAATAAGGGCGGCATTTTGCTGACGAAGCAGCGCTTTGACACCGATGTGATGCTCAGCTTCACCGTTGCCAGTGTTCTTCCCGCAACCCGGGATCTGAATGCGGTATACTGCACCACCTGGGACGATGAGATCAACTATCTGAAGAAATCCTACATTTCCGGCCTGAACGGCTGGTACGAGGGCAAAAGCGGCATCGAACGGTTCCCTGAGGACGAAATGCGTTCTCTGACCCCTCTTTACCGCTATGAGCCCGGAACGGAAGTGCGCATCACCACCGGCGCCATTCAGGGCCATAACTTTCTGATGGTGGACGGTGTGCTGATCCAGGAGCTGGTGGACAACCTGGACCCCATCACAGGCGGCCATGTGGGATTCTCCCCCTATTCCACCGTTTTGAAGATCAAGGATATTGAAGTGCGTGAAATCTGCTGGGAAGAGCGTGTGCAAAGCTACGACCCGGAATTTTAAATATTTATATAAGGAGTGCGTAAAAAATGGGTAAGCCTACTGATTTCCGGTATAACACCGGCGCGACCAAAGTGCCCTGGGCAGCTGTTGGCGAGAATTACAATGTACACGATCTGATGGAGATCATTCGTTTCCTGATGCAGGGTCAGGGCGAGGAATATGATGCCGCCCTGGAAGCTGTATGGCAGCAGGTCAAGAAGCTGGACGAGCTGGCATCTCCTCCCGGCAAGCTGAGCCTGGGCAGCAAGGTGGAGGCCGCGGAAGCTGCCTGCAACGAGTATCTGGGCACCACTTCTTCCACCTTCGTCACCAATGCCACCGCAGGCTTTGAGATCGCCTATAAGTATGCCAACCTGAAGGCCGGCGATGAGGTCATCGTCCCCGCCATCACCTTCGTGGCTACCATGGCCTATCCTTTGGCCATCGGCTGCAAGCTGGTCTTTGCCGACGTGGATCCCAAGACCATCAATATGGATCCCGCGGATGTGGCAAGAAAGATCACCCCCAACACCAAGATGATCGTTCCCGTCCATATCGGCGGCTACCCCGTGGACATGGAGCCCATTATGAAGCTGGCAAGAGAGCATGACATCCTGGTGCTGGAAGATGCCGCCCATGCCTTTGGCGCGATGTACAAGGGTCAGATGGTGGGTACCATCGGCGACTTTGCCGCGTTCTCTATGCATGAAGTCAAGAACATCACCTCCTTCGGTGAGGGCGGTATTCTGACCTCTACGATCCCCGGTATCGAAGGCGACCTGAAGCGCGCCCGCTTCCTGGGCCTGGACTTCACCTGCCCCATCAAGGACTGGCTGTATAACATCACCCCCATCCAGGGCAAGTACGCGCCCTTCGTCCCCGGCAATGCCTCCACCACCGAGATCCAGGGCCTGGGCCTGACTTTGCAGATCGCCCGTAATGAGCAGATCATCGCTGAGCGTGCCGCAGCCGCCAAGTACCTGACCGAGCGCTTTGCCGCAAACGATGCCATTATCCCCCAGGACCTGGGCAACGAGGACATCAAGCCCACCTTCCACCTGTACCTGCTGCAGATCGACCCGGCAAAGGCCGGCGGAGATATCCAGGTGCTGAAAAAGAAGCTGGAAGCCAAGGGCGTTACCCAGATCGCCCACTTCGGCCCTCTGTACCGCTTCAAGATCGTCCAGGATATGGGCTACGATTCCGACGAGATCGCAAAGGGTTGCCCCAACTGTGAGGAAGTGTTCTACAAGCGCTTCACCCACCTGCCGCTGTATGGCCTGAGCCAGGAGCAGCTGGAGTACATGGCCGATGCGGTTTTGGAATCCGTTGCCGAAATGCAGGCCGGTAAGTAAA
>JAZNLC010000199.1:0-7571 GCA_045578895.1 Faecousia sp.
TGGTCAAAGAGGCTGAGGGCAAGGTCCTGGAGATCGAAAACTTCTACCGTAAGGGCTTCATTACCGAAGATGAGCGCTACCGCCTGGTCGTCCAGCAGTGGGAGCGTACCACCAAGGATGTTACGGATGCTCTGCAGGGCAACCTGGACGAGTTCAACCCCATCTACATGATGGCTGACTCCGGCGCCCGTGGTAGCATGGCTCAGATCCGTCAGCTGGCCGGTATGCGCGGCCTGATGGCAGATACCGCCGGCCGTACCATCGAGATCCCCATCAAGGCAAACTTCCGTGAAGGCCTGTCTGTTCTGGAATACTTCATTTCCACCAGAGGTGCCCGTAAGGGTATGGCCGATACCGCTCTGCGTACCGCTGACTCCGGTTACCTGACCCGCCGTATGGTCGACGTTTCTCAGGAGGTAATCATCCGCGAGTACAACTGTAAGACCACCAAGGGTATTTGGGTAGGCGCTGTCTACGATAAGAACGGCGATGTCATCGATACCTTTGGCAACCGCATCCGTGGCCGTTTCCCTGTAGAGGATGTGATCAGCCCCGTCACCGGCGAGCTGCTCCACTCTAAGGAAAAGCTGATGATGCCCGAGGATGCCGAGAAGTTTGAAAAGCACGGCATTAACAAGATCTATATCCGCACCATTTTGGGCTGCCGCGCAAGAAGCGGTGTCTGTTCCCGCTGCTACGGCATGAACCTGGCTACTTCCAAGGTCGTTGACCTGGGCGAAGCTGTCGGTATCATTGCTGCGCAGTCCATCGGCGAGCCCGGTACTCAGCTGACCATGCGTACCTTCCACTCCGGCGGTGTTGCGGGTGACGATATCACGCAGGGTCTGCCCAGAGTTGAAGAACTGTTTGAGGCCCGCCGTCCCAAGAAGATGGCTCAGATCGCTGAGATCACCGGTGTGGCATCCATTGACGATACCCATCGTTCCGCTCTGCGTAACATTACCATTACCGCAGAAGACGGTGAGGTCAAGGTATACGAAGTGCCTTACTCCGTGGGTCTGAAGATCCAGCACGGTAAGGTTGTTCAGAAGGGTCAGCCCATCACCGACGGCGCTCTGTATCCCCAGGATGTTCTGCGTATCTCCGGCGAGGAAGCCGTTCAGGATTACCTGGTCCAGTCTGTCCAGGCTGTGTACCGTCAGCAAGGCGTTGAGATCAACGATAAGCACATCGAGGTTATCGTTCGTCAGATGATGCGCAAGGTTCGCATCGAAGAACCCGGCGACAGCACACTGCTCACCGGTACCGTTGTGGATGTCTTTGAGTATGAGGATGCCAAGGCGGCTGTTCAGGCCCGGATCGATGCCGGTGAAACAGACCTGGTTCTGCCCACCGCAACCGCTATGCTGCTGGGTATCACCAAGGCATCTCTGGCTACCGACTCCTTCCTGTCCGCCGCATCCTTCCAGGAAACCACCAAGGTCCTGACCGATGCAGCCATTAAGGGCAAGGTCGACCACCTGGTGGGTCTGAAGGAGAACGTCATCATCGGTAAGCTGATCCCCGCAGGCTCCGGCCTCATGGCATACCGCGACTATCAGCCCGGTGTGACCCCCGAGTCCCGGATCCCCGAGGAGACAGCCGAGGAATCCGCTGACTAATTTCATTTGAAAAGGCCGCCTTAGGGCGGCCTTTTTGCTTGCTGAAAGAAGAAAAAATGATCGTTTATGCGGGCAGTTGCCATTTAAAAACGTAGGGGCCGAAGACCACTATTTGCCAGTATGATTGCCCCCGGCAATCATAATATTAGTAGACTCGCTGCGCTCTGCAACACGGCCCGGGCGGATGTGGTCATCCGCCCCTACAGCTATGGTTGAAAGACCGTGCGGTAAATGATCGTTTTGCGGTGCAAAGCCTCCCTTGCCTAAAGGGAGGTGGCTGCCCGAAGGGCAGACGGAGGGATAATTGCCCTATGGGCAATATGCCGCAATGCGGCATGAATCCCCCAGTCAAAAATCAGAGATTTTTGCCAGCCCCCTTTCACAAGGGGGCCTTGGATGCTGCGCTAAACGATCATTTACACATCTACCTTTATATGTATTGGTAAGGCTTATGCGGAATTCTTACTGCGTAATGGTAAATATTGACAAAAGAACGGCATTGCAGTATCATTATTTGTGTAAAAAAGACGAAAGGAGAGTGCGCGATATGAAGTATCGGCTGTTTGTATTATTGTTGGCGGGATTGCTGCTTTTGTGCGGCTGTAAGGAAGTAAATACGCCGGATGATACCACGGTGTCCTTGCAGGGCACCACCGCACTCCTGGAAACGACTGTGCCGCAGGAAACCGCGGAACCTACAGAAACCACGCAGGCTACAAAACCGCCGTTCCCGCCGGAGACGCAGCCGGCAACGGTGCCAACAGATCCTCCTGCTGACACGCAGCTGATCACCGTTACGGAGGAAGCGCCTCTATACGATACGGAGCAGAGCTGGCTTTTGGTGACACCCGGCGCGAATAACGAATATTTTAAATCCACCTACATCCACCTGCCGGGCTTTGCCGCGATCGATGACCGTCATGCCTATGACGGTAAGTATGTCTTCGTGAATACGGAAGAGTGGCCGATGCTGCGTGGTAATCACCATGAGGCTTATCTTTTGTATGATGCTTGGATGGAAAAACTGGAGAACCAACATTTTTCCTATGCCTGGGAATTCTTTGGTTGTGAGACGATTCTGGAATTTGACTATGTCATCCATGGAGATGATGTGATCATTACTTATTATCCCCATGAAGCAAATTACGTGGGTAACGGTCCAAACCGAAGCTATGGCTTAGTGGTGGACACCAGCCGGGGGCGCAATGCGCTTCTAATCCGCTTTTACCTTTTTCCGGATGAGAATGATGTAGATAATCAGCTTTGGTACTACGCCACTTTGGACCTGGAAACCGGAAAGCTGAATTATTTCCTCTCTCAGTTTGACCGTTCCGTGTTTAAAGGCGGAATGGATTTGCTGGAATGGCTTCCTGACGGAGATCTGTTGCTGACCGACAATAGTGATAAATTGACGTATCTGGATATCCATCGGACGCAGATCCATAAGATAGACCTGGAAACCGATGACCCGCTTTACTACTGCGGGTCTGATGAAGATGGGGTGGTTTTTGCTGCGGAAACAGGTCGCCGGAATTATGGGATTAACAGTTCCTATTGGCCCCATTACTATCAATACCAGTTCTACCGCTACAGTTTTGAAGACGGTTCCATCACAAAGCTTTTGGAAGGTGGCTGGTTCAGCCATTCCCGGGAGCCGTTCTTTGTAACCTACGAGGATGACGAGCATAATTACCATGTGCATGATTTACTGACGGGGCAGGATACGCTGCTTCATGAAGCAAGGGGAATCGTAACATTCAGCGATAGCTTTGTAGTATACCGTAATGGTGCCAACAAGGATTATTTGTATGATGCGGTCAGCGGTGAAACGGTATTGCTGGATGTGCCTGCCGGATATGGAAACGTCTATTATCCCAGTCCGGATGGCAGAAAGCTGCTGACTTTCTGTAATTGGGAGCGTGATTATTCTCTCTTGATATACGATTGCGACAGTAAGACTTTCCTGGAGATCCAAAGAACGAACCCCAATCCTCTGGGAGAGCAATTGCCATTTTGGGCAGCAGAAGATAAGATGCTGCTTTATTGTCATAATGGCAATATGCATCAAGATATTGTTGTATTCGAGTTTAAATGACGGGCGATATTGCCAAAAAAAGACACTGAAAACTGTCACAAATACCCATTGCAGGATGCATATTTCTGTGATATCATACTAACATCCGAACGAATGCAGTCTACTCCACAAAATAGGCTGCATTACGTAAAAAAGGAGGAAAAAACATCCGTTTGGCTCACGGTGCGGCAGTGTGGAGACCTGTCGTAAAGCCTGCACTATTTTGCTTGGTGCAGGTAAGGGCATATGCGAGGATTCGGTATGCTTAGAGTCGTAAACAATGGCAAGTTTGTCCCTGAAGAACATCAAGAAGATCTACCCCCACAACGGCGACGATGCCAAGAAGGCAAAGAAAAAGAAGAAGAACGACGAGCCCGAGAAGGAAAAGGCTAACCTGCAGGTTACCGATAAGGGCGTTGTCGCGGTTCAGGAATTCAACCTGGAAATCGCTGACAAGGAATTCATCGTTCTGGTTGGTCCTTCCGGCTGCGGTAAGTCCACTACTCTGCGTATGGTTGCCGGCCTGGAAGAAATCTCCGAAGGCGAGCTGTATATCGGTGACCGTCTGGTCAATGACGTGGCCCCCAAGGACCGCGACATCGCCATGGTCTTCCAGAACTACGCTCTGTACCCCCACATGACCGTTTATGACAACATCGCGTTCGCTCTGAAGCTGCGTCACACCCCCAAGGACGAAATCGACCGCAAGGTTAAGGAAGCTGCTGAGATCCTGGACATCACCCAGTACCTGGGCCGTAAGCCCAAGGCTCTGTCCGGCGGTCAGCGTCAGCGTGTGGCCATCGGCCGTGCAATCGTCCGTGAGCCTCAGGTTCTGCTGATGGACGAGCCTCTCAGTAACCTGGACGCTAAGCTGCGTAACCAGATGCGTGCTGAGATCATCAAGCTGCGCGAGCGTATCAATACCACCTTTATCTACGTTACCCACGACCAGACCGAGGCTATGACTCTGGGCGACCGTATCGTCATCATGAAGGACGGCTTCATCCAGCAGATCGGCACTCCTCAGGAAGTGTTTAACCATCCTTATAACCTGTTCGTAGCAGGCTTCATCGGCGCTCCTCAGATGAACTTCTTCAATGCCAAGCTGAACAAGAAAGGCGACAAGTACTCCGTCACTTTGGGCAACTACACTGTGGAACTGTCCGCAGAGAAGCAGGCCAAGCTGGCTGCCAACAATGTGGAAGCTCAGGAGATCACCCTGGGTGTCCGTCCCGAGCATATCGCCCTGTCTGACAGCGGTGTCGCTGCCAAGATTGATGTCAGCGAAATGATGGGTTCCTCCGTCCACCTGCATGTCAATGCTGACGGCAAAGATGTTGTTATCATCGTTTCCACCATGAACATGACCGGCGCGGAAGTGGCGGCTCTGTCCAATGGTACCGCTGTCAACTTTGCTTTCGGCGGCAATGTCTGCCATGTCTTCAGCAAGGAGACCGGCATCAACCTGGAAGCATAAGCTGTTGTTTCAATCCCAAAGACCTGCCCAACCGGGCAGGTCTTTTTATTATGAAATGGGTGGGCTCAGCAGACGGAAACTGCAGCAGCTGGCGGGAGTTTCGTAAGTTTCGATAACTATTTAAAAAACCAATACAGTGGATATCGGGAAACATACTTGACAAATGGCCGAAAATATTGTAATCTATCCACTATATTGGGAATAGTTCATGAATTTTACACCCCAGAGTTCGAAACAATACGAAACATATGAGGAACAAAAATTCCGATCAATTCATAAACTGTTTGCGTTAGGAGTTTATCACTATGCGCGAAAGCGGTGTGCTGATGCACATTACCTCCCTGCCGGGTAAATACGGTGTGGGCACCATGGGTCAAAAGGCCTATGAATTTATAGATTTTTTGAAGGTGGCCGGTCAAAGCTACTGGCAGATCCTGCCGCTGACACCTACGGGTTACGGCAATTCCCCCTACCAATCCAACTCCACCTTCGCGGGTAATCCTTACCTGATCGACTTGGAAATGCTGGCGCAGGCGGGATTACTGACCCGGGAAGAACTGGATGCCGTCCAATGGGGCGATCGGGAAGACTATGTGGATTTTGGCCTGCTTTATCAAAACAAGCTGAATGTCCTGCGCAAGGCATTTGCGCGCCATGGATTTACCGATAATTTTGCCCGGTTCAAAGCAAAAAATGACTGGTGGCTTCCCAATTACGCGGCCTATATGGTCCTGAAGGAGCATTTCGAGGGAAAAGCTTGGTACCGGTGGCCGGATGCATTGAAACGGCGGGAAGTTTCCGTCATTGATGCCGCGGTCAAATTTGCCGGCTATGAAGGGTATCAGTTCCACTGCTTCGTGCAGTACCTGTTCTTTCAACAGTGGGAGGCGCTGCATGCCTATGCTCATAAAAACGGCATTTCCATTATTGGCGATGTGCCCATCTATGTGCCGCTGGACAGCGCCGACGTGTGGTCCGATCCGGAGCTGTTTCAGCTGGATGAGCAACTGGATCCGACGGATGTTGCAGGTGTGCCCCCGGATGGCTTTACCGCTGACGGCCAGCTTTGGGGCAACCCTCTGTACCGCTGGGATGTCCATAAGCGGGACGGCTACAGCTGGTGGCTGCGCCGGATGGAAGCTGCCGGCAGGCTGTATGATGTTGTCCGTTTCGACCACTTCCGGGGTCTGGAAAGCTATTGGGCTGTGCCCTATGGCGATAAAACCGCCCGTAACGGCAAATGGGTGAAGGGTCCCGGCATTGATCTGATCAACGCGGTCAAAACCGGCCTGCCGGAGCTGCGGATCATCGCGGAAGACCTGGGATACCTGACGGATGAAGTTCTGGCTATGCTGGAGGATGCAGGTTTTCCCGGCATGAAGGTTTTGGAATTTGCCTTTGATTCCCGTGAGCCTTCCGATTATCTGCCCCACAGCTACACTGCAAATTCAGTTTGCTATACAGGCACCCATGATAATATGACCATGCGGCAGTGGTTTGACACCTGCTCCCCGGAAGCAAAAGCTTATGCTGCCGAATATATGAATCTGAGCGAAAGAGAAGGCTTGGTTTGGGGTACCGTCCGCACGGCTATGAGCTGCGTCAGTGACCTTTGCATCATCCCCATGCAGGACTATTTGGATTTGGGCGCTGAGGCGAGAATGAATTTTCCGGGAACAATGTCCGATTCTAACTGGACATGGCGGGCAAAAGATGGTATAATCACCAATAGCTTGGCCAAGAAAATCCGCAATCTGACAGAATTGTATGGCAGATTGGGAGATCAAAAAGAAATCGACGGCTGATAATGCTGTTTGAATAGAAGATTGGAGAAATTGAAATGATCTATAACTGTCTGAACATCGTCAAGTGGACCGAGGCACAGCTGAAGTACACCTATGACGTATCCCTGCGTGAGGCCAGCCCTCAGGAGCTACACGAGGCTTTGGGCCAGGCTGTCATGATGGCGATCAGCGATACCTGGAGCAAGTGCAAGAAGACCCGTGAGCATCAGCGCAAGGCTTATTACATTTCTGCCGAGTACCTGGTGGGCCGCCTGGTATATTCCAACCTGTACAACCTGGGCATTCTGGACGAGATGAAGCAGCTCTTTGCCGAGCGGGGTGTTGACCTGGCTGTGCTGGAGGATATCGAGGATGCCGCATTGGGCAACGGTGGCCTGGGCCGTCTGGCTGCCTGCTTCCTGGACAGCGCCGCTTCCATCAATGTACCTCTGTCCGGCTACGGTCTGCGCTACAAGTTCGGCCTGTTCAAGCAGAGCTTCGATGCAAACGGCAGCCAGAAGGAAAATGCCGACGACTGGTCCAAGTTCGGCGATCCCTGGTCCTACCGCCGCTATAACCACACCGTGAAGGTTTCCTTCCCCGACCACACCGTT
>JAZNLC010000200.1:0-2673 GCA_045578895.1 Faecousia sp.
TGCCCTGTCTCAGGGTTATAACGATCAGGATGCCATTAATTTCGCGGTTGCGGCTTCCTGCCTGAAGCACACCATTGAACATGATTTCAATCAGGTAAAAGTAGACGAAGTGCTGGCATTGATGAACGGCAGCGGCAGCGGCAGAGTCCAGAGGTAATAAATATGAAAATTACACAAGTCAATACATATTTTGTGCGCCCCCGTTGGGGATTCGTGGAGATCGTGACGGATGCAGGTATCACCGGCTGGGGTGAGGCGGTTTTGGAAGGCCATACCAAAGCGGTGCTTGCCTGCGTGGAAGAATACAAAGATTATCTGATCGGCGCGGATCCCAGCCGCATCGAAGATATCTGGTCTACCATTTACCGTGCCGGTTTCTACCGTGGCGGCGGTGTTCTCATGAGTGCTCTGTCCGGTATCGACCAGGCACTGTGGGATATCAAGGGTAAGGTTTTTAACGCTCCTGTATATGAGCTGATGGGCGGTGCCTGCCGCAATAAGATGAAGGTTTATTCCTGGATTGGCGGCGACCGGCCTTCCGATGTTGGCGCGGCTGCCAGGGAAAAGATGGACGAAGGCTTCCAGGCCATCAAAATGAATGCCACCGAAGAATTGCAGATGATCGATACCTACGATAAGGTGGACGCGGTTTTGGAGCGTGTGGCTGCCATCCGGGAAGCCTGCGGTAAATATTTCGGCATCGCCATCGATTTCCATGGCCGTGTCCATAAACCCATGGCCAAGGTACTGGCAAAGAAGCTGGAAGAATTTGATCCCATGTTTATCGAAGAACCGGTTCTGTGCGAGAATATGGAATGCTTCAAAGAAATTGCCGCTGCCTGCAACATTCCCATTGCTACCGGTGAGCGGCTGTTCAGCAAGTATGATTTCAAGCGGCTGTTGGAAGCAGGCGGCGTGGATATCATCCAGCCGGACCTGTCCCATGCCGGCGGTATCACCGAGGTTAAGAAGATAGCTGCTATGGCGGAAAGCTACGATGTAGCTTTGGCACCTCACTGCCCTTTGGGTCCCATTGCGCTGGCTGCCTGCCTGAACGTAGATGCCACCAGCTATAACGCGGTGATCCAGGAGCAGAGTATGGGTATCCACTACAATGTGGGCAAGACCGTCCTGGACTATGTAGACAATAAGGAAGATTTCAAATTCACCAATGGCTATGTGGATCTGCCCAAGCTCCCCGGCCTGGGTGTCCAGGTGAATAAGGAACTGGTCATCGAAGAGAATAAGACCCCCCACAACTGGAAGAATCCCGTATGGCGCCATGCTGATGGCTCTGTAGCAGAGTGGTAACCAAAAAAATAATAAAAGACCGAGATTCACGGATCTCGGTCTTTTATCTTTTATCATGAAATTTTTAAAATGGCGAAGCTGGCAGGAGAAAGCTTGATTTCACTTTCGGAAAGAATCGCGGTATCATTTTCAAAAACAATTTGTGCGTCCTTCAAGGAATAGGCAAAGGTTTGCTCTGTGGCGGTGGGATTGATACAAATCAGATAATCGCCATCGTTACCGCTGCGAAGATACACCAGGGGGTATCCTCTGCCATTGCGGTTGATAAATTGGATATCACCATCTGCCGACAGCGCATGGCTGCTCTTACGCAAAGTAATCAGTTTTTTCATAGTATGCAGCAAAGATGTTTCATCCGCAAGCTGCTGCGCTACATTTATGCCATTTTCCGGAATGGGAAGATACAACTGATCAGGATCGCCATCGGAAAAACCGGCATTTTTTCCTTCGCTCCATTGCATGGGGGTTCTGGAGCCGGTGCGGTTATAGCCGCCTTCCTTGGAGGGAAGTTCCGGCATGTATTCCATGCCGATTTCATCGCCATAGTAGACAAAGGGAACACCCGGCATCGTCAAAACGAACGCGTAAACGGTTTCAAGCTCCTTTTTGTTGCGGCGGAAGCTGATACGAGGAAGATCGTGATTTCCGGTTGGGATGGAAATATATCCTTTTCCTTTGGTCTGCTTATACTGAACAAGATAATCCTGCAAAAATTCTTCAATAGAGCCGCTTCCGTCGGGGCTGAAAAAGCTGTTTCCTTGATATGTAGTGCCGATATCTCGTCCCGGCTCAGCCCGGAAAAGCTTGGTATAGCAAGGGAGATTGAACTGGATCAGAAAATCAATGTGAAAACCTGCGGCGATAGCCTGGCTGGGAAAAGACCACTCAGAAATCAGAACACAATCAGGATATTTTTGTCAAAAATACTTCTGATTTCCTGCCAAAAGGCAATGACACCGGATTTGTCCGGGTCATTTTTAATTAAGGAGGAAGCCATATCCACACGGAAACCGTCAGCACCTAGACCAATCCAATAGTCCATAATATTCAGCAGTTCTTGTTTGGTAGCAAGGCAATCCGGGTGGTCCGGGGGCAGCTGCCATGTAGGATCATCAATGTTTCGGAAACCGTAGTTCAGTGCAGGCTGACAGTAGAAAAAGTTTTTCATAAATCTGCCGTTTCGCTGACTATAGCCGCCGATACCGTCGACACAATCTTTATCCCATCTGTCGGTCCAAACGTAGCGGTTGGAATATTCGTTCTTTTCCGGCTGGCAGGATTTTTGAAACCACTCACATTCCAAAGAGGTGTGACCGGCAACAAGATCAATGATCACTTTGATTCCCAATTCATGCGCCCGAT
>JAZNLC010000201.1:0-9827 GCA_045578895.1 Faecousia sp.
GCTTGCCGGAAAGTTCCGGATCTTCAGCATCCCGACGCTGCTGGTGATGAAGGACGGCAAGGTGGTCAACCAAGCTGTGGGAGCGAGACCCAAGGACGCGATCCTGGCCATGCTGTGAGTAAATCAAGGGGCATGCCTGCAAAGGCATGTCCCTTTTAAGAGCAAGAAAAAGAAAAAAGGCATGAAAAGATGGCAGTATTTGCAGCGGTGGTATGTTGAGTTCCCAAAAACGCTGTGATAGAATAACCGAAAACGGCATGGGAGGACTACGTCATGGTGATCTACAAGTTACGGGCAGACCATGTGATCGATTTCGCCGCAGAGGAACTGAAAAAATATTTGCGGATGATGATGCCCCAGCAAGCGGAAATTGACATCGTATTTGATCCTGCAGCAAAGTCCGGCTTCCGGTTGGGCCTGCTGGAGGATTTCGGCCTGGATAATGAGGCAGAAGACTTGCTGCTGGATGATGTGGTGCATATCGACACGGATGCCGGGGGCGGCGTTTTGGCGGGTTCCAATTCCAGAAGTGTGCTGTTTGCGGTGTACCGGCTGTTAAAGTGCAACGGCTGCCGCTGGCTGTATCCCGGTGTGGATGGAGAATACATTCCGATTCAGCCGCTTGCGCCTGTCAAGTACCACAAGCTGGCAGATCATCGGTTCCGGGGTATGTGTAACGAGGGCGCGGAGCATCAGCAGGCCATGCTGGATACCGTAGATTTCTATGCCAAGCTGGAACTGAATACCTACATGCTGGAATTTGATGTGCCCTATATCTACTATGACCGCTTTTACTCCCATCCCTTTAACGAGGAAAACCGTCTGCCGGAGCCTGTCAGCCAGCAGCAGGTGCTGCAGTGGAAACGACAGTGTGAAGCGGAGATCAGCAAACGGGGACTGCAGTTTCACGATATGGGTCACGGCTGGACGGCGGAACCCTTTGGCCTTTCTTCCGCTGAGGGCTGGAAGCCTGCTGAGCAAGAACTGACGGAAGAACAAAGAGAATGTCTGGCGATGCTGGACGGCGTACGGGAGCTTTTTGGAGGCGTAGCGCTGAACACAAACCTGTGTATGTCCAATCCAAAAGTGCGTACCACGATGGCACGGGGCATCGCAGACTATGCTGCCAAGCATCAGAATGTGGATTATCTGCACGTATGGCTGGCGGATGGCAGCAACAACCATTGCGAATGTGATCATTGCCAAAAGGGACGGCCCAGCGATTTCTATCTGATGATTATGAACGAGCTGGACGAGATCCTGACAGAAAGGGGACTCGCTACCCGCATCGTCTTCATTGTGTATGTGGATACGCTGTTTGCACCCCGGTTTGCCCGAATCCAAAACCCGAAGCGTTTTTCCCTGCTGTACGCGCCCATTACCCGCTCATACAGCTCCAGTATCACCGAAGGCAGTGTGATCCCGGAAACCCGGAAATATGTACGCAACCGCTGGCAGCGGCCCAAAGGCGCGGAAGAAAATCTGGCATTTTTGCGGGACTGGCAGAAGACCTGGCAGGGCGCAGGATTCTCTTATGAGTATCACTTTTGGAAACACCAGTTCTTTGATCCGGGGATGCTGTACATCAGCCGCCGGATCTATGAGGATATTCAGAGCCTGAAGATCATGGGTCTTGATGGCTATGTGGAGGATGGCTCTCAGCGCAGTTTCTTCCCCAACGGCCTGGCAATGAGCATCTATGCGGAAACACTGATGGACAGAAGCAGTAATTTTGACGCTTTGTGCGACGATTATTTCAGCCATGCCTATGGACATGCAGGAACCTGGGTGCGTAATTATCTGCAAAAAGTGTCTGATACCTTCGATTTCTCTTTCGTTTCCGGAGAGAAGACAACGGACCCCAAGCGCGGAGAACACTACGATCCTGCCAGGGCGCAAGCACTGTCCCAGGTTAAGAATCTGGCGGAAGAAGGCAGAAAAATTGTCCGGGAAAACCGGGTAATGCCTATGCGATGCCAGACCGTTTCTATGCGTTTGCTTTTGCGCCACGCAGAGTATATTGAGGGCATGGCGGCGTTTTTGGCAGAAAAGGCCCTTGGCCATGATGTTGAAGCGCTGGAAATGCTGGACGAATTTCGTATTCGCTTTGGCCGGCATGAGGTGGAGCTTGAGCGGTATTTTGACCATTTTATAGCTTTCCGGGCCTTCAAGATGCTCATTGACAAGCCGGTGGTCGTCTTAGAAGAAGGAACATAATCAAAACTGCGGCAAGGAATTCCTTGCCGCAGTTTTTATGCTTTTTGATTTCGGTATCGATACATGGCGATGAGTGTTGAGATGATTGTAAATGTTTCGGTAACAATACCGCCAATGGAAAATACCAGAATATTATGTACCAGCCAAACGGGGGAGATGGCAAACAACTGACACCGCCGGATGACTTTGATGTTGTTTGTCCACATACCGGCAGTATCCACCAGTTGGGAAATGATGATCAGAATGTCGATCACCATGAGCAAAGAAAGACTGTAATCCATGGTGAGCAGACCCGCAACGGTAAACATCGCCAGGGTGATCCACAGAAAAGTTTTAGTGGAGGTCTGCTTGCGCAGCAGAAAGACACTGCGGATCACATCAATGAGGTTCATGATCGCACCGGTAGGAGAACCCAACAGCAAAAAGTTCAATGACCAAAGACAACAACCCACCAATCTGCAGATAAATAGCTGCCGTGGCTTTTTGAACTGAACTGCTATGATGTTCAGGCACATGGCGAGGATGCCAATGATTTGCCCTATCAATTCCATAAGCGCTTCCTCCGATTAAGGCCGCAGCGTTACGGTCAGGTAGGGATTATCATCCATGGCGCAGTGAAATACATACACAGCCTTGCCGGAGTAATCTTTCAGATGAGACTCAATATGATGCCAGTTGCGAAGCTCCAGGTGGGTATCTTCGCAAATTTCTGTCAGGCAATCGTACAGAGCATCTAAATTCTTGCCATAATGGCCGGGAAAAGCCAGGGCGCTTGCCAGCGCTTCGTGGAGGTCGGGGGAAGTGAAGATGGCACCGCCATCAATGAGGATCTCTTTCATAGTTACGGTTCTCCATATAATAATTCAAAGGATTCATAGTGGTCGCGGGTGTAGTAGATGAGACCGTCGTTGGAAAAGACGATCCGCTTCGCACCGCGGCTGGGTTTTCCTAAGGTGTCGATGTCGCATTCCCACCAAATGCGCCCGGGAGCATCGGGAAGCAAACCTTCATAATTGCCGAACCGGTCACCACCGATACACTTGCCGGGGGCAAAGGGTTCTACGCTGCCACCTTCCCATCTGTGGAATCTGGCTTCGGCCTTCGTGATGAAATTATCCGGCAGCTTACCGTACAAGTGAATATAAAGGGCGACATCCTCTTTGGATGTATAGCTCCCTTCGATATCCAGCAAATCCGGGACGGCGGATGTGTCGGGGGGTGTTGTAACAGCCGGTGTTGCCGGATTGCTGTTTTGCAGCAGACCGGCAAACCCCAGGACCACTGCCAAAATCAAAGATAGCAACGCGGTTAGATTTCGTTTTTTCATAGCGGTCTTCCTTGCTTTTGTTTGAAGATATTATACGCTGTTTTGCGGAAAAGCGCAACAACTAGTTGCAATGTGGGACAAATTGAACGATTTGTACGCACTCCCTGCCAAAAATGAAAGTGGAAATTTGTATAATATTTTAGCGATCCTGCGTTGTCAGAAACGGGTGATTTGTGTTATAATCAACATAACTATGGACTCCATCCGGAAGGTAGGAGACAGATATTACAGTAATTGGAGGAATTGTTATGCCTATGCAAATGGGTTTTCGTTGGTATGGCGAAGGTAACGATAACATCAGCCTGAACTACATCAAGCAGATTCCCGGTGTGACCAGTATCGTTTGGGCACTGCACCATAAGATGCCCGGTGAGGTTTGGGAGGAAAATGAGATCAAGGAAGTGATGGATCAGCTTCACGCCTATGGCTTTAACGGCGATGTTGTTGAGTCCGTCAATGTCCACGACGATATTAAGATCGGTAAGCCTACCCGGGATGCGCTGATCGAAAACTATAAGACCACCATGCGCAATCTGTCCAAGTTTGGCGTTAAGGTCATTTGCTATAACTTTATGCCCATCTTTGACTGGACCCGCTCCAATTTGTTCCATGAAGTGGGCGACGGTTCTACCGCGTTGTTCTATGAAAAGGGCATGATCCAGGACGACTACAATGCCATGGCTAAGTACATTCTGGACTTTACCGAGAAGTACAATATGTCCTTCCCCGGCTGGGAGCCTGAGCGTATGGCAAAGCTGGACGAGCTGTTTAAGGCCTATGCCGATGTGGACCACGAGAAACTGTGGGCCAACCTGAAATACTTCCTGGAAGCGCTGATGCCTACCTGTGAGGAGACCGGCATCAAGATGGCTATCCACATGGACGATCCCCCATGGGATATCTTCGGCCTGCCCCGTCTGCTGATCAACGCAGAGAACATCGAGCGGTTCCTGAAGATGGTGGATAACCCCTACAACTGCCTGACCCTGTGCTCCGGCAGCTTAAATGCTGATCCCAACAACAATGTTGCTGAGATCGTTCGCAAGCATTGCGACCGCATTGCCTTTGCCCACATCCGCAATGTGAAGCACTTTGAAAACGGTGACTTCTCCGAAGCATCCCACCGTGATTGCGACGGCGATACCGGTATCCTGGAGATCCTGAAGGCTTACCACGATTGCGGTTTTGAGGGCTATATCCGGCCCGACCATGGCCGCCACCTGTGGGGTGAAGGCCCCGGTACTGTCCGCCCCGGCTACGGCTTGTATGACCGCGCTTTGGGTATCATGTACATGCTGGGTGTTTGGGATATGCTGGACAAGCTGGCTAAGTAAAAGACATCTGTGTAGGGGCCGAAGACCACTTCGGCCCGGGCGGATGTGGTCATCCGCCCCTACAAAAACAAATTTTGGAGGTAATTTATTATGATCGATCTTCCCCTGAAAGTGGATTTTACCGGTAAGGTAGTTGTTGTGACCGGCGCAGGCGGCGTTCTGTGCGGCGATATGGCCCGTGCTTATGCCCAGGCCGGCGCAAAGGTCGCTGCTCTGGACCTGAACGAAGAAGCCGTCAAGAAGCTGGCTGCAGAACTGACCGCCGAGGGCTTCACCTGCATCGGCTACAAGGCAAATGTTCTGGACGCTGAGGCTCTGGAAGCTGTCCACCAGGCAGTTCTGAACGACCTGGGTCCCTGTGACATTCTGGTCAACGGCGCCGGCGGCAACAACCCCCGCGCTACCTGCGACAACGAGTATCAGCATGAAGCCAAGGAAGGCCAGAAGACCTTCTTTGACCTGGATCCCAACAGCGTGGACTTCGTGTTCAAGCTGAACTTCCAGGGCACTCTGCTGCCCACCCAGGTGTTTGCCAAGGATATGGTCGCTAAGAAGTCCGGTAACATTCTGAACATCTCTTCCATGAATGCTTACATTCCTCTGACCAAGATTCCTGCTTACTCCGGCGCTAAGGCTGCTATTTCCAACTTCACTCAGTGGCTGGCTACCCACTTTGCAGGTACCGGCATCCGCTGCAATGCCATTGCCCCCGGCTTCCTGGTCTCCAACCAGAACCGGGCGCTGCTGTTCAATGAGGACGGCACTCCCACCGCTCGTTCCGCCAAGATCCTGAACGGTACCCCCATGGGCCGTTTCGTGGATTCCGCTGAGCTGCTGGGCGGTCTGTTCTTCCTGACCGATGACAAGGCTGCTTCCGCCGTTACCGGCGTGGTGCTGCCCATCGACTGTGGCTTCGCTGCATACTCCGGCGTGTAATTACTTTAAGTTTGTCGAAAGAGCGTGCATCCTATGCTGGATGCACGCTCTTGCTGTAAAAAGAAACGCCCACTGCTTTGCAGTGGGCGTTGGTTTATTGCAGTAATTTTGCCTTTTTCAGCAGGGGATGGATCGTAAGGTACAGCGGTACGGATACCACAGCGGCGATGATGCCGTTGACGGTGGAAACCAGGCCTTTCTGTGCGACCGTGAGGAATACAGCATCCAAGGGAAGGCCCAGCACAAAATAATCTTCAATGAAACTTTTGCCCAGGTACAAAACCACATAGACCAGCGCACCGGAAGCGGCACCGACGACGGTTTTCCACAGAACCTCTTTGCCGCACTTGTGGGCGATGATACCGCACAGCCAAGCCATAATGAATTTAAAGGCAAAAGTAAAAGGGGCGGAGGCAATGTAGAGCGGATTGGTCAGGTCAAAGAACATGGAGCCGATACCGGCGGCAAGGCCGCCCTGCAAAGGACCCAGCAGCAGACCGGACAGCAGACACATCACATTGCCCATGTGCAGCCGTGTAGAACCGATGGCGGTTGGGATATTGATCTGTAAGTACGCAGAGGTCACATAGACCAGCGCGGCCATAATGCCGACAAAGGCAACCTGGCGGATGTTGAGCTTTTTCATCGTATTCGCCCTCCTGTTAGATCTTGTACCCATATTATAGCGCAAACTGATAATAAAAACAGTGCCAAATTGAACTAATAAAATAATACCAGGTAAAAAAAGGAAAATGCAAGTTCTTATTTACAGAAGAGGTGCTTATGTGGTAAAATGTATAGTGAATGTTACTTAAAGAGGTTGCGATGATGAATTATATCATTTTGGATATGGAATGGAATCAGCCCTGGCCCGGGTCTCCTTCCTCCAAGAAGGTGCTGCCGGTGCAGATCCGTGGCGAGATCATTCAGATCGGTGCGGTGCGTGTCACGGAAGATCAGCAGGTGGCTGACGAATTCCAGGTAATGATCCGGCCCAAGTATTACAGAAGATTAAACCGCAGAGTCAGTAAGCTGACCGGTATCAAGGAGTCCCGGCTGAAGGAAGAGGGAATTCCTTTCGCTGAAGCCATGGAACAATTTCGCAGTTGGTGCGGCGAGGATATTATTTTCCTGACCTGGGGGTTTGACGATATCACCATTCTGCGGGAGAATCTGCGGCTGTATGAGCTTGAGGAGAACTGGACCGAGCGTTGGTACAATGCGCAGATGATCTTCAATGCTCAAACCGATGGTTCCAATGCCCAAAAGGCCTTGAAGACCGCTATGGAGATCTTTGGTATCGAGGCTACCCGCCCTGCCCATGACGCTTTGGGCGATGCCTATCACACGGCGCTGATCTGTGCCCGGTTAGATCTGAAGAAAGGCACGCAGGAATATCAGCAGGCACTGAAAAGCCATGAAAACGGCTTTCACGGTGCGGAACTGCCCGGCTGCATCAGCCGGAAAGTGTTCTACGATTACGCGGATAAGCATGCCGCTCTTAGCGCTATGACCGGGGAAGAAAACCAGTGCCCCATTTGCGGCCGGCAGATGCTGGGCTCCCGTTGGTTTGCCCAGCCGGGACACCGATATATGGATTTGGCCACCTGCGCAGATCACGGAAAGTTCCTGATCCGTGTCCGTCTGTCCGACCAGCCGGACGGCACCGTCCGGGTCAGCCGCCTGACCTATGAGGCAACTTCCGAAGCTGCTGAAGCCTATGCCCGCCGGGCTGAAAAGGCAGATCCTCAGGAACGTGCCAATTCCGGCCGCCGCCGTCGCAGAAGAAGTAAATTGCCTGCGCAAAGTGAATAACAATCACCGCCTGCCCTTCGTTGGGCAGGCGGTGATTGTTATTCGGATTCTTCAATGATAGGTGCGGAGAAAATGCCAAGGGGCTTCAGCCGATAAGATTCGGTCCAGTGGCTGCCCTCTGTGCGCCAGCCATTGGGTCCCAGCCAGTGGTATATGGGATCAGCCAGGTGTACCGGACCAAAACAGTTGAAGCGGTTGCCCAGCAGCGTCAGCTTCAATGTATGGGTTCCGGCGGGTACGGCACCCATTTCCAACCGGTAAGGAGGATAGACAATGTATCCTGCTTTCCCATCCAGCTCTGCCTTGACAGCGGTGCCGGTATAATGGGGTACTGTTACCGTGATGCTGCCGCCGCTGGATTCGATGGGAATGTGGTAAGCGATGTTACCGCCATAGTGGGCAAGACCCTGCTTGGTCACATCGTCGAAACCCAGGAATGCCTGGGGGGGCATCAGCTGCCGGTATTCTCCGCATACCTGTACGCCGAAATCACCCAGCAGGTAGCACCACTCAATATTGGTGCGGCGGCCAAAGGGGAGGGTAACTTCAATCACATTCTCGCCGCTGTGCAGAGGACCGATGGGGATGGTACCAATGGATTTGTCAGTAAACCAGCCATTTGTTTGCGCGGTAACGGCTGTGCCGTTGCATACGATCTTCGCCGCTTCAGCGTCTTCCAGGGCTAGCTTAATATCCGGAATATTCTGTGTGCAGTGAACACGGAATCGCAGCCGGGCGCTGTGCTCCGGTGCCGGTTCATGGACAGTCCAGGGCTGCGCTACCGCTTCACTGCGGCTGGGATACGACAATTCACGGCGCAGTACATTGTCTGCCCGCAGCAGCTCCTGCTGGGGACGGTAGGGCTCGTTGTCCAGGGCGAACTCTGCCTTGTCCAGCAAGTACACATTGGGTTCATCCAGACTGTAGCCTACAAGTGCGGGTACGGGAAGGGTGTGCTTCTTTGCTGTTGCCCGCGGAGCTTTCTCGCAATGGCAGATACCGGGATACAAGTGCAGAAGAAGACTGTCCAGATCGTACAGGTCGGTTTCTATGTAGGTCTTGCCGCCGGTGGCGGTAGTCTCTATGGCCCGGATATCACCTGTAAGTGTGTCATATTCACGCGCATTCCAGTGCCCCTGCAGTGCAATACGGATGTGTTGGTAGTTCGGTATGTCCTTATGGTAAGGCTTCTGGCCATGGGCGATGAACAGCCACAGGCTATCCCCATCCCTACGGAGCTGGTGGACAAGGTTTTCCGTACGCTTGCCGCTGGCATCCAGAATATCCACCAGACGGGTGGGGGCAAGGGCGTAAAGCATGGCATCTTTGGAAAACTCTACAGTTTGGACTTTGTTCCACAGAATTTCGCCACGGGTACTGGGCAGGGCATTTTCGTATTTAGGCGCGGAACCCAGGAAGATCAGCCGTCCGCCTGCCGCGGAAAATGCTTCCAACCGCTCCAGCGTAGTACTTCTCAGGGTTTCGCAGCCGGGAACCAGGATCACATCATAGGACATTTCTCCCACCTGCAAAGGCGCGCTGCCATGGGGACACTGGACAGGCAGCAGGGATTCGCTGATAAAGTCAAAGTCGATACTGCCGAAGAGCAGCCAATGGGTCAGATCCTGGAAATGCTGTTCCATCTGATTGCGGATGCCGCTGGTCTGCTCCAGAGGACCGTAATGCAGCCAGTAGCTTTCAATGGGATGGATCACAGCCACCCGAACCATCGGCTTTCCTCTGGTCATGGCAGTGGCGATTCGGGCAAAATGGTCTTCTACATAGGAATAGTCCTGCCACCAGGGAGATTGATAATGGATGGAGGCCGGATAGTCACGCCTGGCCTCTCCCTTCATGGATACCCAGCTCAGATGAGGAACCCGGACGGTGACACCCAAAGCTGCCTGCCAATCGCCCTGGAATTTGTGACCGCGGAAGTCGAAATCCCAGTTTGTTACTCCGTATAGTTCTGTGAGCATTGCTTCCTTGCCGTACTGGCGTACAGCAGACTGCACCTGCTTTGCGGTGTTGAGTTCTATGCGGTCGCAAAGTAAGTCCATGCCGGGTATCTCAAACCATTCATATGCTCTCATGGCTTCGCCGACGGCGCGTGTCTGGGCTTCCAGATTTTGCTCCCACATCATATGTCCGGTGAGTGCAACACCGTTATTTTGGCACCATGTACCGCATTTTTTGGC
>JAZNLC010000202.1:0-2841 GCA_045578895.1 Faecousia sp.
GGCACTGGCCAGGAAATAGCGCAATGCCTCACCGGGAACCAGTGATTCCAAAACAAGAAAGACTGTCCAGGACATGAGTCCGCCCAGAGATGCTACCAATAGTTTTTTGCCCCGGATATGGAACAAAATACTAAAGCCCAAAGAGCCTAGAAAACCGGTGAGTATTTGGATCAAATCCATAAGGCACCTCCCAGCAGCTGCGCAGCCATAATATAGCCTGCGGCAATGGCGGCGGCAACCAAAATGGCATCCAAAAACCGCAGAAGACCGGAGATGATGTCACCGCTGATCATATCCCGCAAAGAATTGGTCAAAGCGATACCGGGGATCAGCAGCATGATGTTGCCGATGATGATCTCGTTGGCATCATGTCCAAGGCCTGCTTTTACGGAAAGAATCGCCAATGAAGACACTAAAAATGCGGCGGCTACATTGATCAGGATCTGATTCATCCGGGCGCGTTGCAGAATGCCGGTCACAACACGCAGCATGGCACCCAAAACACAGGCCACAAGCCCGTCAGCCAAAGACCCACCGAAAAAGATGGCAAAGGCACCGGCGATCATGGCACTGGCAAGGATCTCCATCCATACGGGATAGGCCGGTGCGGATACGATCCGTGCCAAACGGCTCTGCACAAAATCCCAGTTGGGGGTTTCCCGGCAGATATGGCGGGAGAGGGTATTCAGCCGATCCAGCCGGGCAAGGTCGGTTTTGCCGCCGGTGATGCGCCGGGATTGGGTATAAAACTTTCTGCCGCTGTCCTCTATGGACACAACGATAGAAGATGTGATGGTAAAGACATCGGTGCGGGAGCAGCCATAGGCGCTGCAGATCAGGCGGATGGAATCTTCCACACGGCCGATCTCCGCACCGCTGAGAAGCATCTGCTCGCCAATGTCCAAAGCACAGGTTAAGATCTGTTCCGGAAGCATGGGAATTCTCCTTGCGTATAATCTACAGGCTGATTATAATGCGGCTTTTGAAAGAATGCAAGAGGTTTGTCAGCTGCCGAGAAGCTGCAGCAGCAGCGCACAGCGATCCTCGCTTAATGCGCGCAGTCGTTGAAATCCGGGGCCGTATTCCGGGTGCTGTTCCCGATTTTGATACAGCAGGATCCGCTGCAAGGTGCTGCCGTATAAGCGCCGCAGGGAAGAAGACGGCAGCTCTTTCGGAAGCGGAAAGGCTTTGATTTCCGGTATTTCCTCTGTAAGCAAAAATGCGATACCCCGAAGAATGGAAATACACTGCCGGGTTTGCCGGACCAACTGCTGCAGCAGCAGTTTTTGAGCACTGTTCATTGCGCTTTGCAGCTGCTGGTAGCGGCTGAGATCCGCGGCCTCTGCCTGCAAAAGAGATGATAGCTCTGTCTCCGGTGCGTCGGGCTGCCTGTTTTGCACCCTCTGCCATACCCGCTGTGCCAGTTGACTGTCATAATGCTCCATAATGGACCTCCTTGTTTTGCTTGCTGCTCCATGCTATGCGGGCAGAGAAGAAAATTCTATTTTCCGCGAGAAAGGTCTTTCTTTTTTCGTCCATTTGTGCTATTATAAAAGAAAACTGTAAGTTGGAGGGGACTTTATGCCCAGAACCAGCAATAAAGCGGAAGAAATTCTGAATTATGTAAACCAGTTCGTGCAAGAATACGGCTATGCTCCTTCTGTGCGTGAGATCGGCGCGGCAGTGGGGCTGCGCTCTACCGCATCGGTGAGCTATCATATCCAGGCATTGCAGGAAAAAGGTCTGCTCCTTTCTCCCGGTGCCAAGGGCCGCAAGCGGTCTATCGTTACCAATCTGCGTCCCGGTCAGATCCCGGTGGTGGGCGTGGTCACTGCGGGTCTTCCCATACTGGCGGTAGAGAACCAGGAGGGCACCATGTCCTGGGACGGTGATCCCAGCTGCTTTGCCCTGCGGGTTCGGGGAGAGAGTATGATCAATGCCGGTATCCTGGATGGAGATAAGGTGATCGTTCGGCCTCAGCAGACGGCAGACGACGGTCAGATTGTAGTCGCCCGTATCGGTGATGAGGCAACCGTCAAGCGCTTGAGCCGGAAAAACGGAGAGATTTGGCTGCTGCCGGAAAACCCGGCATTTCCTCCTATCGATGGCAGCGAGGCAGAAATCATCGGTATTGTGAAAGCGCTTTTCCGGGAATATTAAGCTTTATAGGTGCAGGCTTTGCTTTTTTGCGAAACCTGCACTTTTATTTTCCACGAAATTTGTCTATACTGCCAAAAGAGTAAAAAATTGAAGTTTTTTCTTGAAAATATTTGCAATTTTTCTTGCAATGTGCTATACTGTATGCGCACAAAATGCAAAATGGAAAAAATATGTAAATATGGCGGCTTTCTGCCGCTGAAATAATGAAAGGGGTAATTCCAATGCACAAGTATGTTTACCTGTTTACCGAAGGCAACGGCTCTATGCGCGAGCTGCTGGGCGGTAAGGGCGCTAACCTGGCAGAGATGACCAACATCGGTCTGCCTGTTCCCCAGGGCTTCACTGTTTCTACCGAAGCCTGCACCAAGTATTATGAAGATGGCCGTATGATCAATGCCGATATCCAGGCACAGATCATGGAGCATGTTGCAAAGCTGGAAGAGATCACCGGTAAGAAGTTCGGCGACAAGGAGAATCCTCTGCTGCTTTCCGTCCGTTCCGGTGCCCGCGCTTCCATGCCCGGCATGATGGACACCATCCTGAACCTGGGCCTGAACGAGGAAGTTGTTGAGGTTCTGGCTACCAAGTCCGGCAATCCCCGTTGGGCTTACGACTGCTACCGCCGTTTCATCCAGATGTACTCCGACGTCGTTATGGAAGTCGGCAAGAAGTACTTCGAGG
>JAZNLC010000203.1:0-2360 GCA_045578895.1 Faecousia sp.
CCTGCCGTCATGTGGCACGGTTTCTGCGCCGCCCCCACCTCTGTCACCACACTGGTCACAGAAGAGCGAAGGGAAGGCATTGCTTATTTCCGCATGAGCAGCTTTGGCGATATTTCCCACCTGTATGCGGCGGATCAGGAGCCGGCATTCGCCGCCCGGTTCTGCGAAATGTACACCAATTTTGGCCAGCGGCATGACTAACGAAAAAGTGCGTTACACCATCGTGTAACGCACTTTGCGTTTATTGCATTCCAAATACTACGGACAAAACCGCGAACAGGATGATCGTCACCAATGTCAGCGCGGACAATGCGGAAGCGATCTGCACCCGCTCCTCGGGTTCGTCACCAAATACCGGGATCGCGTAAGGAGGCGGCAGGATCAGCATCAAAAGCATAGCGGCTTCAGACACAATACCGCCCAGTACCGTTCTGTTTAGTACCACCGTCACAGCATAGCACACAGCCATGATTCCCAGACGGATGGCGATCACACCGCCGATCTTCTTCCATGGAATTTCCCGGATTACCAGATCAAAACCAACGGTGAGCAGAATGATCATTCCGGTGGGCGCAGACATAAAGCCGGTAGCGGCTGTCAGAATGCTTGCCACGCCCCACTGCTCCATCATACCGTACAAGCCGGTAGCGCCGATCAGTACACCTGCCGGAACGGCCCACAAAATGGGAGTCGTTGCGATATCCTTGGCAATCGCCTTCACATCCGACTTGCCGGAAACCAGAATCCTGAACAGGGTGAATACGAATAGCGTCTGTCCGATATCCGGCAGAGCGAATTCGGACATACTGCGTTCCGGAAACAGCAGAGCAAACAGCGCATAACCCAGGATGCCGGCCTCAAAGCCGGAAAACAGGAATTTCACCAACCGCCCTTTGATGCGGAAGATCCGCACCGCCAGATAACCCAGGCCCAACGCCAGGCAGCAAATGCCAAACATAAAAATCGGCAGCAGGATCGCAGCGTAGGTATATTCAGCGGTAGCAAAGGCTTCCAACAGCACAAAAGGCAGGGTTATATTCAACACGGTCTTTTTTAAAGCATCTACGCCGTCACGGGTCAGGATCGCCTTTTTCCGGCACAGCATGCCCAGCCCCAAGGCAAGGAATACCGGCAAAGCGGTTTCCAAAACAGCTACAATTGCCCTCATAATTTACTTGATAACACCTTTCTGGACGATCACATTGGCGTAGATGGCAGACTCACCGGTCTGCAGAATACAGTAGCAGTCCTTGGCCTCATCGTAGAAGTCAAAGCGGTCGATATTGCCAACAGCGTCAGCGCCGCGGTCATCGTACTTGGCAACGATCTGCTTGTAGGTCTCCCAAACAGGGATTTCCAGATCCTTGTCGCACTCCATCTTTTCCATCAGGGTGATGGGCTTCTCCACATAAGTATCAGCGGGGATCACCTGCAGGATCGCGTCCAGCAGTTCGGGAACACCGTGGCCGTCAGCCCGGAGGAAGATAGCGCCCTTGGCCTTTGCCATAGCGGCACCGGGGAAGTTGCCGTCATCGATGCAGATACGGTCGCTGTGACCCATTTCGCACAGGTCCTTCAGCAGTTCGGGAGAAAGAATGGAAGGAATGTTCTTCAGCATAGGATTACCTCCAAAGTATTGATTTCAAAAAGTGGCGGTCCGGAGACCGCCACTCTTTTTTAGTTGAGAATTACTTGTACATAGGGCCGTAGGTAGCGCAGGCGCGGTAGTCCTGGCCTTCCTTGTCCATGCCAAATGCGTTCCAGCAAGCGGGACGGTAGATCTCGTCCTCGGGAACGTTGTGCATGCAAACGGGGATGCGCAGCATGGAGCACATGGTGATCAGGTCAGCACCGATGTGGCCGTAGGAGATAGCGCCGTGGTTAGCGCCCCAGTTCATCATGACCTCGTAAGCGGTCTTGAAGGGGGAGCCTTCCTTGCCGTCGCAGCGAGGTGCAAACCAGGTGCAGGGCCAGGTGGGGTTGGTGCGCTCCATCAGAGTGTCGGAAACCTCGTCGGGCAGGTTGACGGTCCAGCCTTCTGCGATCTGCAGCACGGGGCCCAGACCCTTAACCAGGTTCAGACGGATCATGGTGCAGGGCATTTCGGCCTTGGTGGTGTAGTGGCTGGAGAAGCCGCCGCCGCGGAAGTTGTCGAAGCCGGCCTCGCACCATACGGTGGCGTCGGTCATCTTCTTGATGTCTTCCTCGGTGACTTCCCACCACTTCTTCATAGTGGGCTGGCCATTCTCGTCGGTGCAGACGCCGGAAGCATCCAGGCAGGCAGCACCGGAGTTGAGCAGATGGATGATACCGTTGGACTGAGCAGCCTTGCCGGTGAGCTTATAGCCGGTGACACGCTC
>JAZNLC010000204.1:0-3878 GCA_045578895.1 Faecousia sp.
TGGATCCCGGCAGCGTTACCGTTTTGTTAGGACCGAACGGTGCCGGTAAAAGTACCATTATGAAATCGATCATCGGCTTCCTGCGCTATGACGGTGAAATCACAGTCGGAGGGTTTCCTAACAAGACTACCGATGCCCGAAGATTGCTGGGTTACATACCCGAAATGCCCTCTCTCTATCCAAACCTGACGGCATCAGAGCACATGGAGTTTCTGGCTCGTGCTTATCGGCTGACAGACTATAAGCAGAGAGTGGATGCGCTGTTTGAGCGCTTTGAACTGGGCGATAAGCGCAAGAAGTTTGGTGACGAGCTTTCCAAAGGTATGCAGCAGAAGCTGAATATCTGCCTCGGCCTGCTGCCGGAACCCAAAATGCTGCTGCTGGATGAACCCATGATCGGTCTGGACCCTCATGCGATCAAGCAGCTGAAAAGTATCATTGAGCAGATGCGTAATGAAGGCAAAACGCTTCTTGTCAGTACCCATATCATCGACAGCGTGGATATGCTTTGGGACCGCACGATCATCATGCAGGACGGTCAGATCCGTGCCAATTTGACCCGTGAAGAATTGGAGCGGGACGGCAGAACCTTGGAGCAGCTGTTCTTCGATGTAACAGAGGGCATCGGCAGGGATGCTATGTCTCATACTGAGGATTCTGAATCCCAGGGAGGCTGATTCTATGCGGTTATTTGGATATTATGCGTGGCATTCTTTTGTGAATCAGCTGCGCAAGCTATTTAAAACCTGGGTTTTGATCTTCCTTGTCGTTTGTATGGCAATCGGCGCGTTGATCGGTTTCGGTGCTGCCATGCTGGATGATGCTGCCGGCGAGGATGAAGAAATCGTTGACAGCGAAGTGATCGAAGAGGAAGGCCCCGGCATTCAGGACCAGCTTGGCATAGAACCAATGGAACTCGTCGAGCTGATCGTTGGCGGAGTTATCCTGGCAGTCTTTGCTTTTCAAGCAATCAGTGCCGACAAAAACGGCAGCCGGATCTTTCTGCCTGCAGATGTCAACCTCCTGTTTGCATCTCCCATGAAGCCCCAGTCCGTACTGCTTTTCCGGCTCATGACGCAGTTAGGCACCAGCATTGTGGCAAGTGTGTATCTGTTATTCCAACTGCCAAATCTGGTGCTGAATCTTGGCTTGAGCATTTGGGTGGCCCTGGCTATGATCGCCGCATGGTGTTTGACAATTGTGATCGGCAAGCTCCTGCAGATCTTGTTGTATACTGTATGTTCTACTCATGTGAAACTAAAAAAACACCTGCGCAATGGTATTTACGCATTCCTTCTTGTACTTGCAGGCGCATATCTTATGTACTGGAAAGCAAGTGGAGACAGCTATTTGGGAGCCGCAGTAAGTTTCTTCAACGGTTCCATTTCCCGATTCATCCCCCTGTGGGGCTGGCTGAAGGGCTTCTGCATGTTTGCGATTGAAGGCAATATTGCAGGCCTGCTGATGAGTTTGGCTGCGATCATTGTGGGCGGTATCCTGCTTGTCTATGTCATTTGGCATGTGAAGGCTGACTTTTACGAGGATGCTATGGCCAAATCCGAAGAAACAGCAGAGCTGCTTGCCGCTGCCCAGTCGGAAAAGACTGGCGTTACTGTGATCCGGCGCAAGAAGGACCGCAGCGATAAGCTGCGGCGGGATGGTATGTAACATGGCTTCGGTGCGAATGTATTCTTCCATAAAGCTATGTACAACCGATTCCGGTTTGCCCATCTTGGCATTTTTACAAAAACCTCTGAAACTTACCTGTTTGCAGCAGTTGCTGTGTCTGTCTTGTGCCGCTTTGTCATTCAGGCAGAAGGGCTGATTCCGGTGATGCTGACTTTGGGTGTGCTCACTTTCTTCCGCGCTATGGGTAACCCTCTGGAACAGGACACGCAGATGGACCACTTCCTGCTGATCCCGGAAAGCACCTGGCACAAGCTGTTTTGGTCGCTGATGGGCGGTACTGCCAACTGTTTCCTGGATCTGTTGCCTGCGGTAATCGTTGCGGCGCTTCTGTTGGGAGAGAACATGCTGATTGCTTTGGCGTGGATCCCGCTGATCGTTTCGGTTGACTTCTTTGCAACCACAGTTGGCGCATTTATCGGGCTGTCTGTGCCGGTATCCGCAGGCAAAATGATCAAGCAGTTGATTCAGATCCTGTTTATCTACTTCGGTTTGCTGCCGGATATTGCTATCATGGCGATCGGTCTTGTCTTTGAGCAGCCGGTGTTGGCGGCTGTTGGCTGTGTAGTAGTTAACACTTTGCTTGGCCTGGTGTTCTTTTTTCTGACGCCGCTGTTCCTGGAACCAAAGGATGGCAAGGAATACACGCCGGAAAAGCCCTTTGCGGGGAACCTGCAAGGAGCAAAAAAGCATTTCTCAAGACTTGGTCTCGGTACCTTTGTCATTCTGGGATTGGGTGCCGTAGTGCAGATCCTTGCAATGGGTGTGGTAGACAGAGTCTTTCCTCAGTGGATGGAGAATTCCTGGGGAATGTGGCTTGTCACTTTTGCGCCGCTTTACCTGATAGCGGTTCCGGTTGGTTTGCTGCTTCTGCGCAAGGTTCCTGTGAAGCCTCTGGAAAAGCATGACCTGAAACCGGGAAGATACATTGTTACCGCCATTATCTGCATCTTCATGATGTATGCCGGTAATATTCTGGGCACGGTCATTACAGCACTGCTGCAGTTGTTGCCCGGAATCTCCGCGGGCAACCCGGTTCTGGGCTTCGCCACGGACAATGCGCTGCTTCCCAAAGTGCTATTTATGGTCATCCTGGCCCCCGTGATCGAAGAGTATATCTTCCGCAAGCAGCTGATCGACCGCATGCATATCTACGGAGGGAAGCTGGCAGTCATTACATCAGCTCTGATGTTTGGCTTGTTTCACGGAAATCTGTCTCAGCTGTTCTATGCCTTTGCACTGGGCTTGGTCTTTGGCTATGTATATCTGAAAACCGGAAGGCTTCGTTATAGCATCGGTCTTCATATGCTGATCAACTTCATTGGCAGTGTGGTTGGACCGTTCTTCCTGGAGAAACTGGCTGTTCTGGATACGATGGAAACTCTGGATCTGACCACATTGGAAACCATTACGCCTTGGCTCCTTGGCTTCGGTGCCTATGTGCTGGTATTGATCGGACTTGCGATTACAGGTCTTGTCCTGCTGTGCATCAATAAGCGCAGAGTATCCTTTGCACCAGCAGAATTGGAACTCCCAAAGGAAAGTCGTTTTAGGACTGTTTATTTGAATGTTGGCATGATTCTTTTGATCCTCGGATGTGCCGCACTAATTATTTCCAATTTGATAATGTTGTAAGTTTACAACTTCATGTTAAGAGCCTCGGAGATCTCCGAGAAAGAAAAGGAGTGAACTTATGAAATACGCAGCTGATTTTAGAAGTATTGCCCGCAATGCCCTGAAGGGTAAATGGGGCATCGCAGTTGTTGCCGGCCTGATCGCATCGCTATTAGGTGCCATCGGCTCCAGCGGACCGGAACTCAATGTGGAACTAAACGACGGCAATTTTAACGCAAGCCTGCAAATACTTGGGCAGGATGTGATTTCCACCAATGGTGGCGCGGAATTTTGGACTGTCTTTGCAGGCATCGCTACCTATATTGCCATCTTCGCTGTCGTGACGGGTATTGCGTTGTTTATTCTTGGCAGTATCGTAGAGGTCGGCTATATGAAGTTTAATTTGGATCTGGTGGATCGGCAGAAGGAAGCAGAATTAGGCACCATGTTTGGCTATTTCCAGTTTTGGAAGACCACTGCCTGTGCAAGACTTCTGCAGAGTATCTACGTTCTGCTGTGGTCGCTGCTGTTCATCATTCCCGGTATTATTGCAAGCTATAGCTATGCCATGACAAGCT